>CAYFYW010000165.1:0-1964 GCA_964347425.1 uncultured Nitrospirales bacterium | reverse complement strand
GAGCGATGTTTTACCCACCCCAGGCGGGCCAACAAAGCAGAGAATCGGTCCCTTCATTTTTTCTTTAAGTTTTCTGACTCCCAAATATTCAAGAATTCTTTCTTTTACACGTTCGAGGTCATAATGATCCTCATCCAGAACTTTCTTTGCGGTTTTCAAATCAAGGTTGTCCTTTGTGCTCTTTGCCCACGGAAGTTCAATAAGCCAGTCGATATATGTTCTTATTGTGCCAGCCTCAGCGCTGTCAGGGTGCATTTTCTCAAGACGCTTCAGTTGTTTTAAACCTTCTTTCTCCACCTTGTCAGGCATCTTTGCTTTCTCAACTTTTTCCCTCAGCTCCCGGATTTCCTCTGTTCGCTCATCTATTTCTCCAAGTTCTTTCTGTATCGCCTTTAGTTGTTCTCTGAGAAAATACTCTCTCTGGGTCTTGTCTATCTCGCCCTTGGCATCTGACTGAATTTTCTGTTGTACAAGAAGGAGTTCGACTTCCCTGCTGAGGATCTCGCTTATTTTTCTCAGCCGCAAAACCGGGTCCGTCATTTCCAATATTTCCTGTGCCTGCTCAGCTTTCAACCCAAGACTCGATGCCACTAAATCGGCAAGTTTTCCCGGGTCTTCAACATTTTCTATAAGAACCATTATGTCAGGGAGGAGCGATTTGCCCAGCGATACGGATTTATCCATCTCTTCCTTGACACTGCGCATAAGAGCCTCTTCTTCAATCGTTACTTTTGAAATCTTTTCGTCAATAACCTTTTCAATATCTCCAATATAAAATGGTTTTGTCTGGGTATATTTGAGAACCCTCGCCTTGGCAAGTCCCTGCACAAGGATTTTGAGCCTTCCATCCGGGATTTTCAGCACTCTCAGTATGGTTCCGACCGTGCCCATTCTGTAGAGATCATCACTTAATGGTGTTTCTATATTGACGTCCTTCTGTGTTACCAGCAGGATCATTTTATTGCCTGCAACCGCCTTGTCAATTGCCTTTATCGATACTTCTCTTCCCACAAACAGGGGGAGAATCATATACGGGAAAACAACTATGTCCCTGACCGGCAGAATAGGGAGTGAAGTGGGAATTTCTATGTCAAGGTTTTCTTTTGTTTCTAAATTCGCCATTATATCTCCTTTTTGTATTTTTACAATTTACTCCGGAATTTCTTCGACGCCAGATATTTTTTAAATTCTTCTTTAACATTCGGATGTTTTAATGCAAGTTCCACCGTAGCTTTCAGATATCCGACTTTATCCCCGGCATCGTATCGTATTCCCTCAAAGATACAGCCATAGACAGGTTTTTCCTTCAAAAGGGCTTTCAACGCATCCGTCAGTTGCATTTCACCACCCTTTCCCTTTGGTGTTGTTTCGATAAAACGAAAAATGTCTGGCGTAAGGACGTATCTTCCTATAATCGCAATATCAGAAGGAGCTGAGGAGGGTTTTGGCTTCTCTACCATGTCAGTTATTTCGAAAAAGTTTTTCTTTATTTCGCTGCCAGCTACTATTCCGTAACGGTGAATTTCTGCTTTCGGTACTCTTTGAAGAGCAAGGATCGTTGACTGATATTTATCATAAAATCTCAACATGTCTCCAAGAAGGTTTTCAGCAGGATCAATGATATCATCACTCAGAATCACAGCAAAAGGTTCGTCCTTCACAAAAAGCCTCGAACAGAGTATAGCGTGGCCAAGACCGAGGGGAATACCCTGTCTGGTATAAGCTAACTGCAGATGATTTAAATTTTGAATCTTCTCAAGAAGTGCCTTTTTCCCTTCTTTTTTCAGGTTTTCCTCAAGCTCTAACGCATAGTCAAAATGATCTTCAATAGCCCGCTTGTACTTTCCTGTAATTATTATGAGCTCTCTGATATTGAACTTCTCTGCCTCCTCGACTGCATATTGAATCATTGGCTTATCAACAATCGGCAGCATCTCTTTCGGGGAGGCCTTTGTTGCGGGCAA
>CAYFYW010000164.1:0-3776 GCA_964347425.1 uncultured Nitrospirales bacterium | reverse complement strand
CATAAACACAATGAATCGACCATCCAGCCTCCCCGTTTACGATTATCTTGGACATCACTGATCCCGTCAACAAAGTCCCACCGCAGGCATTTAATCTGCTGTGGACCTAATTTGGTATTGGTTTCAATATATTTAGAACGACATTTGATGCATTTATAAATTTTTGAATTTTATTATAAATACTATTTTTTACGTCTGTTTATCCACTATAAATAGTAATCTTTTAAAAATAACACCACAAAATATTGTGGTGTTGCTTTTTTTCTTGACAAGGGTTTATACGGTCTTTATACTGTGGTTAAATGTGGTAAAAAGTGGGAGAAATTATGCCAGGTTTTTATGGTAAATATTATTACATCTTAGACGCCAAGGGCCGCATTCCAATTCCACCTTCTGTCAAGGCGATCCTCTCTTCAAATTATAGTCTTAAACTGGTATTTGTCAATGACGCATTCGACCATTGTCTCTGTGCCTACCCTGTTGATGAATGGTACAAGCTCATGGAAAAGATAAAAGAAATGCCGCAGACATCGGACGCAGTCAAATACTTTATGCGTCGTGTAATAGGTTCAGCTGTTGAATGCGAAATCGATAAACAGGGCAGGGTGCTCATTCCCTCGGCTCTGAGGTCGGACGCGGGTTTAAACGATGAGATGGTGTTGATTGGTCAGGGTAACAAAATAGAGGTGTGGGACAAGAAAGAATTTGAAGGTGTTGCAGAACCATCAGAACTAAATAATGAAACAATTCAGGGATACAAGGAGCAGCTGTCAAACCGTGGTTTGTAAGGAATGATAACCCATGTTCCTGTTATGCTCGAGGAGATATTGGAGTTGTTGAAAGTGAAAAAATCAGGTATTTATGTTGATGCAACCGTGGGACTTGGGGGCCATGCAGAGGGTATTTTAAGAAGATCCGAGGGATGCTCATTAGTTGGGATAGACCGGGACAGCGAGGCAATTGAAGGGGCAGGGAAGAGGCTGAAAAACTATAATGTCCATCTTGTGAGGGATAGATTCTCAAATATGGAGGCTGTGGTTAAAGATCTGGGATATGAAAAGGTTGACGGAATTCTTCTTGACCTCGGAGTTTCTTCCTTACAGCTTAAGTCAGAAGGGCGGGGATTTAGCTTTTTAAAGGACGAACCCCTTGATATGAGAATGGATAGGGAGCAACGGCTCACAGCGGCAGCAATTGTAAATGAGTATTCAGAAAAAGACCTTGCAGATGTTTTATGGCGGTACGGGGAAGAGAGATTCAGCAGGAGGATAGCGAGGGCGATTGTTCATGTTCGAGCAAAAAGACCTATTAAAACATGCAGTGAACTTTCCCGGATAATTGAAAAGACCGTACCGGGGAGAAGGGGTCGTATTCATTCCTCTACGAGAACTTTTCAGGCACTGAGAATTGAAGTGAACAGGGAGCTTGCAGAGTTGAAAATGGCAATGGATGCAGGTATACACATACTGAAGTCATCAGGGAGGTTTTGTGTACTTTCCTATCATTCTCTTGAAGACAGGATCGTTAAGCACTCTTTTAAAGAATTCGCCAGTAAAGGACTTGTTACTATTATTACCAAGAGACCCAGGATTCCCGGTAAAGAGGAACGGGATTCAAATCCGTCATCAAGAAGTGCAAAGCTGAGAGTGGCAGAGAAATTATGACAAAAAGGCGCGTTAACGTTAAAAGGAATGCAAGGTGGAAAATGATACAGTTTGCCTTTTTCTTCTGCGTGTTCGTCTGCGTATTTGCCCTGATATGGCTGAGGACTACGGTTGTTAATCTTGAATATGAGCTAAGCCAGCTGGGAAAGCAGAAGTGGGAGCTTGTGAGGGAAGGGAAATCAATTTTAGCAGAAAAAGCGAGCTTCTATTCTGTGGAAAAGATAGAACATCTCGCGATAAACCGACTGGGCATGAGCCTCCCCCAGAGAGATAAGGTCTTCTTTGTCAAGAAGACAGGGGGTGCTGTTCCTTACGCGGTTTCCATAAAAAAAACGGTTCCAGGGGATTCTCTGTTTAAGAAGGCGTATTGATTGCGTATAAATAAATCATGAGGGGAAAGTGAATATTATTAGATTTTGGGATGAGATTTAAAGATACTATTGGCTCATATCTGACCAAAATAAAGACTTTCTGGAGGCTAAACACCTCATAAACACAGTGAATCGATCAGGGATTCGCCGGGGCGAACTGTTTTTTTGAATGTCAGACCTCATTTTGATGAAAGACGTAACACGGAATAATAGTATTATCGAAAAACCGATAAATAAACGCTGCTTATATATAAGCGGTGTCGTCATTGTGTTTCCAAGGCATTCAGCCTCCCTGTTTATGATTATTTTGGACAGTAGTGCTATTGGCAAATAAACATGTCTAAAAGGAGAATGAGGGAACGGGAAAAGAGACTCTGGGAAGAGGACTTCACAATAATACGGCTCAACAGGAATAAAAAAAGGGCTGTAATTCTTTGTACCATTATATTTTTTTGTTTTTCGGTTTTGTTCCTGCGGCTGATTAATCTTATGGTATTTGACCACCAGAGGCTCTCGAGTTGGGCAGAACAGCAATACAGGATAACAGCGGCGTTAAGGCCGCAAAGAGGTGTGATCTGGGACAGAAAAATGAGGCGAATGGCTATAAGTGTAGATACAGAGTCACTTTACGCTATACCGTCTGAGATTACCGATGCAAAAGAGCTTTCTCAACATCTTTCCCCCCTCATCGATGTATCAGCAAAAAGACTGACGAGAAAATTTTTGGCAAAGAAGGATAAGGATTTTCTATGGGTTGTGAGAAAGCTGGATGATGAAAAAGCATCAAGGGTTAATAATTTGAAGAGCAGGTTGAAAATGAAAGAATTAGATTTTCTGACAGAGTCAAAGCGGTATTACCCCAAGGGTCAAATAGCATCACATGTCATTGGTTTTGCCAACATCGATAACGAGGGGATTGGCGGGATAGAACTTAGGTATAACGACTATATGAAAGGCAAGGGGAAAAAGATTCAGCTTGACAGGGATGCACGTGGATACAATCTCTCCGAAGGTATCGAGGGAGGTATTGCCGGAAACAATCTGCTGATTACCATAGATGAGGGCATACAGCATATTGTTGAGAGAGAGATAGAAAATGCAGTGAGGACATGGAAGGCGGAAGCTGCGGTGGCAATCATGATGGACCCGAGAAGCGGGGAGATCCTTGCTATGACTAACAGGCCAACCTATAACCCCAATTTTGTCAGCAGTTCAGAACCGTGCAACAGGCGTAACAGGGCTGTTACCGATATTTATGAACCGGGTTCTACATTTAAAGCTATATTAGGGGCGGCAGCTATTGAAGAAGGTGTAGTTACACTTGAGGAAAAGTTTGATGTTTCAAATGGATATATAAAGGTGGCCGGAGGAATTATCCGTGATGTCCACAAACATGAAACACTTACATTTAAAGAAGTTATTCAGAAATCTTCAAATCTTGGGGCAGTACAGATAGGTATCCAATTGGGAGAAGAGAAATTTTATGAGTACATAAGGAAGTTTGGTTTTGGCGAGAAAACAGGGATTGACCTTCCCGGGGAGGTCAGGGGTCTCCTGAGAAAAACAGAAAACTGGTCAGGCAGGTCACTGGCTTCTCTGTCAATTGGACAGGAAATAGGCGTTACCCCTTTGCAGGTACTCAGTGCATATGCTGCAATCGCAAATGGGGGAAAATTAATGAAACCATACGTTGTTTCTGAAATAATTTCGCCTTCTGGAGAAATTATCAAAAGTTTTCGTC
>CAYFYW010000163.1:0-2598 GCA_964347425.1 uncultured Nitrospirales bacterium | reverse complement strand
TCTAAATTCATTGAATGGTTCCATTCTCCATTTGACATTTCATGGTTTTGAACCCGCAGATAGAGTCATTTCGAAAAAAAGGACTGCTTGAAATAGTAAAATAGGCAATATACAATATTCATTATTTTCTATGCGGGCGTAACTCAGCGGTAGAGTGTCAGCTTCCCAAGCTGAAGGTCGCGGGTTCGAATCCCGTCGCCCGCTCCATAATTAGCTGGTAGCTTGTAGCTCATAGCTGATAACAAAAGGTGGTCTATAAAACTATGAGCAATGAGCTATGAGCAATGAGCTATGAGCAATAAAGGGCTGATACACGTATATACAGGCGAGGGTAAGGGTAAGACAACCGCAGCTTTTGGTCTTGCCAAGAGAGCCGCTGGACATGGTAAAAATGTCCTGATACTGCAATTTCTTAAAGGCGGTGCAAAAAATTCCGGAGAGATCATTGCCGCGAAAAAAACCGGGATAAAAATAATAAAGTTTAAGAGTCAGAGGACCCCTCTTTTTGATCCGAAAGTAAAGCTGCCACAACTTAGAAATTCAATCAAAAAAGCTATAGCCATTACCATAAAGGAAATAAAAAGCAACTCATACGACCTTGTTATCATGGATGAATTAAATACTGTCCTCAGTAGCGGATTTGCAACGATGAAAGAAGTCAGGAAAATTATAGAGGCAAGACCCGAAAGACTCGAACTCATATTTACCGGCAGGGGGGCACCAAAGGAATTAATAGAGATTGCTGATTATGTAACAGAAATGCGTATGGTCAAGCATCCCTTCAGTAAAGGTGTAAAGGCACGAAAAGGTATAGAGTTCTAAATATAAATAAAAAAAGTAACTACTTAGGTTCACAGTTCCAGGGTTCAGGGTTCAAGGGTAGAAACGACGAAAATTAAACGGCTTGAAGATATTGAGGCATGGCAACCGACACTCGAATTGATTTACCAGCTATCTTAATAACATAAGGTCCCCCTTCTTTGTTTTCACAAAGAAAACAGGGGGACAAGGCGACCAACCGTGAACCGTGAACCTGACAACTTGAGTAGTTACCTTTTTTATTTCATAAGCTTCCAGACATAGTGAACCCTTTGCAGAACCGTCACATGGGTAAGAATAAACAATATCCACATTATTGACAGTGCCCATCCCGTGAGCGCGGCAAAAGCCATCAATATAACCCTTTCCGGTCGTTCCATGATTCCTGTATGGCAATTCCTGCCGAGCCCCTCTGCCCTTGCTTTTGTATAGCTTATTACTAATGTCCCGATCATCGTTCCGAGACTTAGCAAGACCCCTGACGCAGAACCGTTTTTCAGAAAAAACCATAGAAAGCCTGCCAGCAAGAAGGAATCTGAATATCTGTCAAGTACTGAATCAAGAAAGGCACCAAAATCTGTCACCTTTCCGGTAACCCTGGCAATAATCCCGTCAAACATATCAAAAAATCCCCCGCAGATAATGAGGACTCCTCCTAATTTCAAGCTGTACGGGATCGCTATTGCGGCAATGGTGGTTATCAGGAATCCTATAACGGTAATAACATTAGGATTTACACTGATTCTTTTTGCAACAGGGGTCAGTGGTTTGTCGAAGATATGGTTAAATCGTGCACTTATCACCTCATTTCTCTCTTTCCTGCAATTAATCTTTTATCCAACACCTTTCCCGTGATTTCCGTAGCATTATAAACCGTCCGATGAGGATAAAAAATCTTTGTGCCGTCAGGTTTTGCAAATACAGCCTCTTCAGTTTTTGTTCTGTCTTGCATTTAGATTTAAGCCCGTGCACGAAGCCAATACATGCCTGTTTTTTTCTTCTTTCTGTTTATGCCTGGACGCCAGGGCGTTACCGGGGGGAGAGAGATTAAGTCCTCAAAATCGACGTTCTGAAGGTTCAGGTCCTCAAGAAACTCCTCAAGTAACACTTCCCAGCTTTTCATAACTCTTTTCCATATTCGCTGAACCGTATCTTTATCAAGCCCCACCTCTTCTGCTGTCTGACGGATGCTTTTGCCTTCAAAAAGGGAAATTATAGCCTTTTTTAAAGTGCCCTCATCGGTATGCAGTCCAAAGAAAATAGTCCATCGCCTCTCAGAGAATCTGAAACCGCATGTCTTACATCTCAGGAGTCTGTGCAGGCTTTTTCCATAACGGTCAATTACCGAAATGTTCTTCATGCCCCTTTTCCTGTAATCCCTGCACTGCCTGTTCGGACAATATATTTTTGCCAGTTTCATACAATAATTTATATAGCTGATATGTAGTCGAATGTCAAGACAAAATTTTCAATAAAGTGGGGACACCACTTTTTATATAATACGAGTTAAGTACTTGCATTTTATTTATGACGCTTCATATAAATCAAAATGCAAAAGTCAAAAATTAAAATTGTGGATGTATACATTCATAAAATAAGGCTTGTGAAAGGTGATGCGAAAACTTTAATATAAACATTATCTCGACATGAAATGCTGAAAATGGGCAAAAATAAAATTATAGATAGATCAGCATTGAGAGACATTGTCTCAGACTTTAAGAGTAAAGGTAAAAAGACTGTATTTACCAACGGATGTTTTGACATCATCCATATTGGCCA
>CAYFYW010000162.1:0-11153 GCA_964347425.1 uncultured Nitrospirales bacterium | reverse complement strand
TTTGCCCCTTTCATATACCCTGGCTGGTGCGGCATGTGAATCAATTCTTGACTTTTCGCGCTCCATGCATAACTCTACGGGGCACTTCAGGTATACCTCAAAAAAGTCTGGAATCAGTTCCCTTGCAAGCGCCCTCCAGGATTTTTTGTTTGCCGTTGCATCAATTATTACATTATGCCCGAGTTCGTAAAGTGCCTTTGCCGTAAAAACAAGCGCCCTGTAAACATATTCTCTTTCCGTATCTGAATAAGTAGGCTCAGGCGTAACAATCTTCCGCAGCTCATCCATTCTGATGATGACGGCATAGGGAATTTCTTTTTTAACAGTTAGAGCTACAGTACTCTTCCCACTTCCGGGCAGGCCTGTAATCCATATAACCCATGGCATGCGTTTATTATACTTAAATTCCCGCCATCAAATAACAAAAATTATCAATTTTTGCGTCCACCTTCCACATCTTATCTGTTTGTTTTATCTGTTTTGGTCATTGGAATTTTATCACCGGAGTTTTACCCCAACACATCGGGATAGTTTTCATTTGGATTTGCCTTTATAATTACCTCTTACTTTTGCTACAATGTGTCATGCATTCAGCTCACCTGAGCAAAAGGCTTCCCCTTATTCAGGAGGCTGACCTCAACGGGAAACTGGTTCTCGTAAGGTTTGACCACAATGTTATAAAAAAAGGGGTAATTAGAGATCCCTATAGAATTGATAAGACATTGGGCACCCTTTACAACATTGTTGAGCGCGGGGGACGGCCAATTCTCATGACCCATGTTGGAAGACCCCGAGACAAGAAAACTGGAAAGATTACCTGTAGCCCCGACAATTCTGTGGAACCTGTTGTTGAATACCTCAAGCAAAAGCTTAACACCGATTTATACATTCCGAGATTTAACATCAGCGATGAAAATGGTATAGCGGGTATAGGAGACCAGATAGGCCCTGCTGTTGAAGATTTAAAGAACAGGAAAATCGGTGGCATATATCTGCCAAATACACGATGGTTCAGGGGTGAAGAAGGTGAAGGTTTTTTCAGGGACAGCTTTGCCGTACAGCTTGCAGGTCTCGCAGATATTTATATCAATGATGCTTTCGGATCATGGCAGCCGCATGTCTCCACGTATGACATAACAAAATACATTCCCTCTTATGCGGGATTTCTCATGCAGCAGGAGATAGAGAATCTGAACCGTGTCGTAAACCCCGAAAGGCCCTTCGTTGCAGTTGTTGCAGGTGCTAAATACGATACCAAGATCGGTCCGCTTTACGCAATTTATGATAAAGCCGATAACCTGATTCTTGGTGGAATTATTTACAACACATATCTTTGTGCAAAATACGGCATTTCCATCGAAGGAATCAGCGATTGGGATGTTGATGCCGCAAAAGAGCTGGTGGACATGGACAGGAAAAGCAAAAAAATTGTAGAGATTCCCTATATTGTCGAATCCGACACCATGGAAGGGCGGTTTGAAAACAAGTACAGGTCTCTATATATCAGGGATTTTAAAAGAGGGAATAAGTACAAACATGTACTCGACATTGACCCAAAGTCACTTGCAGATAAAACAGTTTCAGACGCGTTACTGAATGCCAGAACGATCTTTGTCAATGCCGTGATGGGGTTTACTCCTCATTTTACCCTTGGCTCAAAGGCGCTGGATGAGACTATAGACAAAAATACCTTTGCATTAAAATTATACGGGGGCGGAGATACTCTTCAGGAATTTAAGAACCTGTGCCCCGGGCTTTACCTCTCTGTTCTTGATAATGCAAAGTATTACTTTTTCACAGGCGGAGGGACTGTACTGACTGCAATAGAGCGCGGCAGTCCCTACGGACTAAAACCGGTGCAGGCTTTAATGGAAAATAAAGAGAGATTAGGGAAGAAAAGCGTCACACCATGAGGGTTACCGGCATGCTGTTCCTGCTGATTATTTCTCTCCTGCTTTTTTTCCCATCTCCAGTTTACTCCTTTGACGGGCCCCTTCAGATAAAAAACCGGTTTCCGATATTTCTCCATGCCGACCAGCCGTACCTTGAGAAGGCTTCAATGGAGAATTCTTTTTCCGCAAGCCTGTCACACTCAAGTACGTACACCGTGCAGGAATCAGGCCGCTGGCTTATCAATCTGGATATGGAAATTACAGAGCTTAACCTGAGATATAGGAGGATTATTAGAGATTTTTTTGAACTTGACATAGAAGTGCCACTGCTTGGTTTTAGCGATGGTTTTATGGACGGTTTTCTTGACGCGTATCATAATATCTTTGGTTTTTCTGATTACGGGAGAAGTGCAAGACCCCTGCACGATTTTCTCTATGAAGTCAGGAGGAACGGCGCACTGGTTATAGAGGGTGACACGGGTATGGGCCTGGGCGATGTGAGGCTTGCAGTTAAGAAACCCCTGATTTCATCAGATGATTGTAGTCTGAGTGTGAAGGGAGATATCGAATTTCCCACCGGAAATGCTAAAAGAGGTTATGGTAATGGCAGCACGGATGCCGGAATTTCTGTTCTCCTTGATAAAAGTATTTCCGGGAACGTCATGACATCATGGAATTTTGGAATGGTGGTCCCGGGTGATGTCAAAGGACACCGGAGGCTGGATTTAAAAAGTTTCATTTACGGAGGTGTGGGACTGGAGGTGGCATTAAGAAAGACTTTCAGCATTCTTATCCAGATTCAGGGCCAGTCAGCCATATACCCGGAGACGGAGTTATTGGCCGTTGACAGGGCAGCATATCTTCTTGCTTTGGGTGGCAGATACTATTCAGGGAACAGCAGTTTTGAACTCTCGCTGACAGAGGACTTAAATACATCGGGTGCACCTGACTTTATCATGAATCTTTCGTATAAGATAAAATTATAAAAAGACGGTGTTCAGGGGGGAAGACATGATCAATGAAAAGCTGATTCACGACTGGCTGGTATCTTATCTCGGGCAAAAACTTTCGAGGGATTACAGGGAGATAAAGGTCAACCTTGACGGAGAAAAGAAAAACGAGTTTCAGGGGCACTACCCGAATTTAGTTCTCGGCAATCATGGTATGGTGCTATCCGTCATGGAGGTCGAAACCGAAAAAAGCATAACACCTGAAAAGGCCGATGAATGGTGTGCCCTTGCAGGTCTCGGTGTAAAGCTGATCGTCATGGTTCCAAAGGCATCAAAAGCCAGGGTTGTCGACCTTCTCTGGAAAAAAGGCATTGCCGATAAGACAGCGGTGGGAAGTTACGAAATAAATGTACATATGCCGTAAATTAACCAATAACTATTAACTATTAACTTTTAACTTTAAAAACTCCAGGGCTTTTCTATGAATTTTTTCATTCCCTGAAGCAAGGAGTGGTGTTGACTTCTTAATGCCTACCGGCGTGCTATCTACATCTTTACCATCAAGGTCTGTGATGATCCCTCCTGCTTCTTTAACCAGCAAATACCCCGCAGCAAAATCAAAGCTCCTGGATGGAGTTGGCGTCACAAAAACGCTTATTGCCCCCTGTGCCAGAAGCGCCAGGTCAAGGGCTGTAGAGCCGAGACATCGCGTCCTTCTAAAATGAGAAATCAGTGGAATAATCGCTGGAATATCTTTTCCGGGTGTTTGCGCCTCATATGCTATGACGTGCAACTCTTCGTTCCGCAGGGTGGTCATGGGCATTCCATTATAAGAACTTCCCTGTCCCCTGATTGCCCAGAATTCATCCCCGTTAATTAAATTTAAAATATACCCTATTGAAGTATGATTAATAGTTTCTCCTTCTACTACTGCTATAGATGTAGAGAAAAAAGGTATGCCAGAAAGCGAATTCTTGCTTCCATCAATCGGGTCTACCAATATTTTTGTTCCTCCGCCCTTTATATTTTTGATACCGTACTCTTCAGATACAATAGTAAGGGATGTATTAAATTTTTCTATTTCTTCAAAGATTATTTCCTCAGCCTTTTTGTCAATAGGATAGGTTTTGTCACCGCTTGCACCTTTTCCAACCGGAGCGCTTCGCCGAAATGTCTGGACAAGAGAAGGAATTTCCTGTCTCAGCCGATTTCCGATTTTTCTTATGTCAGCGATATCGATTATCATGCAATGGGTACCTCAGCGGATCCACAGGGAATCCGGCCCCCCTTCTTTGATATATTCATTAACTCTTTCAATATCAAACAATTCATCCTTCAACACGCCGTGAACGAAATTAAAAAGTTTTCGTCTGTTTTCTGAAGAGATGTCAGGATAGAAAACCGGATTTGCAACAACTACACCCCTGAATGAATAAAAAAGTGCAACAACTCCGTAGAGATCGTAGTCACGGGTCTTTTTCGTGTACTCATCATAAAATAATCTCAGTGCCTCAAGATACGGCCCATCAAGTTTACCAAAATGCATTATTGAAAAAAAAATGTAATTTATAGTGAGTGCTGTTATGTCATCTGCAGCCTCCCCCCACGCCCCTCTACTTCTGTCAAGAAGAGTAAAGCTGGTGTTGTCCTTAAACCATATGTTCCCTGGATGGAAATCCCCGTGTATCTGGCAGAGCCTTTTAAATCTGGATTTCAGCTTTACCCTCCAATCTATGCATTTCTTCTCTATATCAGCCATCTCTTCATAACTGACAGATCCTTCAGGATATATGTCAAATACTCCCATCAGACATTCTCCGTGGCCTATTGTATCTCTGATCTTCCTCCAGTATAAGGCTCTGGAATCTTTTTTTACCGAATGAATCCCTGCAAGGTATGATGTCATTGCCTTTATCTTTTCTATGTCTGTGCTCTCAAGCACGTCTTTATGAGACAACTGTGATAAGTCATGGAAATAATGTTTGCCCTCGGCCCTTTCCATCAGCAGATAATATTCCTTGCCGCCACCAATGGATTTTATTGAACCGTCCTCTTTCACAGCCAGTACGTCAACAGCCCTCACGTGTCCGGGCAGATTACAGAAATCGTCGAGGTCCATGAGGAATACACCGGCCCTATCCGATGGATAGTCGTGCCCCAATCCTTCAGGGAAGAGCCCTTTTATGACATAATGTTGAATGCCTTCTCCGGTCTTTATTTCCACAAGATATCCTGCACCCTGAACGCCGGCGCCGAGCCTTCTTATATCCACGCGGATAACACCACTGATCTCTTTTCTCAGGTATGACTTCAATGCTTCTTCGTTAATCATATAAATAACGCAGAATATCGCAGATTACTAATACCTAAATTGAGCGATTGAATTTCATAAAGATGTGCAAGGCGGGTGAAAAAATACATAGCGATACCTTGGCGCAGCCTTTGTCTTATTTTAAACATTTTCTTTTCTCTAGTAAAAGGTTAAATACAGCACTAAAGTAATTCCAATATCTTATCGCATTATGAATTTTTGAACCTGCTTTGTACATCAGACCATAAGAGAATCGCTCAATTCAGGTAAGAGATAGTCACAGATAATCTGTGGCTACCCGTGATTTGTTTCCAACTCTCCAAAATTATCCCTATATCTATCGACAAAGGCTTCATATGTAAAGTAATGTTCCTGGGTGCCGTAATGCTCTATTGCATATGTAGCCGCAACAGCTCCAATCCTTGCCGCCGTTTCATAATCCCTGCCCATGACAAGTCCTTTGAGCAGACCCGCCCTGTAAGCGTCCCCTGCCCCGGTAGGGTCTGAAATATTCAGGACCTTTGCTGCCGGAATACTGACATCAGATTCAGAATTGCTGATAAGAGAGCCTTTTTCTCCCAAGGTTGTAATGATAGTCTTTGTCAGACCCAAAAGTCCCTTTTTGTCCATCCCGATCATTTTCAAAATCATCTCTAACTCGTAATCGTTGGAGATGAGTAACATTGACCCGTCAATCCAGTTTTTGAGTTTGTTACCGTCCCATGCAGTCAGAGACTGTCCGGGATCGCAAATGTAACTGATTCCTTTGCTCTTGTATACATTTGCGCATTCAATCATATCCTGGAGGTTTCCCGGGGCAATTAGTGCGATCGATGTCCCCGGATCAATGTTTTCGAATTTATATTCTGACGGATATTTCATGGATCCTGGATTAAATCCAGTTATCTGGTTGTCAGCCTTGTCCGTAGTTATATACGCCCCGGCGGTAAACTCATCATCGATTATCCTTATCCCCTCCAGTGAAATTTGATTTTTCTTTAGCCAGTTAAAATAATTTTCATAGTCTTTACCGATGGTTGCAAGTATGATCGGGGTCTCTTTAAGGAGGCTCAGAGAATAAGCTATATTACCGGCAGTCCCTCCAAATTTTTCTCTCATCCCGTTAACGGTAAAGCATACATTCAGAATGTGTATCTTGTCCGGCAAAATGTGGTCAGAAAATTTCCCGGGGAAATCCATAATTCTGTCGTATGCTATTGAACCAGAAATATAAATATTCATTGCTATTCCTCTCCTTAATACGTTCCTATTCCTGAATTAAACGATTTAATTTCATAAAGATATGCAAGGCGATTTGAATAATGCAGGTGTTGTGAAAAAAATAATTTTCGATACCTTAGTGTACGTTTGAATAATGGTATTACGGTATATTTTAGAGATATAATGAATAAAGCTAATTTTAATAAAATCATCGAATTAAATAATTTTTTGAACAATATCTGCATTATTTGCATTAAACATCTTCATTTCTCAAGTAAAAGGTTAAATACAGCACTTAAACAATTCCAATATCCTACCTGTCTGCCACAGGCAGGTCGCATTATGAATTTGTGAAACTGCTTTGCACATAAACTATATGAGAATCGCTCAATTTAGGTTATTGATGATTACTACCTCTCCAGGATATCGATTTGAGATTCAAGCTCTTCTTTCTGATTTAAAAGGGAGTCCTTTTCCATTCTCAGCTTTTCAAGCTCCTTGTCAATCTCGGCTTTTTCTTTCCTTGCAATCCTGGCCTTCCTGGGAGACCACTTCTTGCGTGATTCCCACTGCAGCTCTCTGCTTCTCTTTTCCAGTTCGTCCAGTCTTTCGAGCGTATTCAGTACGGACAGGTATTTTCGTTTTGCCTGATTCAGCCTCCGGGACTTTTCCTGTTCTTCTGCCCGTTGTTTTCTGTAAAACGCATTTTCATCATATCCTACATATCCGGGTAGTCCCTCCTCTGCCGGAGCTTCTATCTCTTCAACGTCTTCATCAAATGTTCTGTCTCTATCTTCTTCTACCGCGATTATACTGGACTCCGGCATTTCAAGCTTTATCCCGTATTTATATATCGTCACCTTTCCTGCTTCTTTTTTTACACCATCTACTGCTGTCATTACCATGCCATTTTTAAGGTAGACCTTAAATGCCGCCTCAGAAATGAGAGGAGAAAAATGGAAAAAGTAGAGAACTGATAATAAAATAAAAAAGTAACTTAACTGTGGAAGCCGGGAACCGGATCTTATATTTCGTTTCATTTTGCACCCCCCAGAGATGCTTTCAAATGTTCGGCCGTTTTCTTATTCATTCCCTTTAATGATGATATTTCGTCAACACTGGCTTTTTTTAAGGCCTCAATGCTTCCGAAGTGTCTTAACAGTGAAAGCCTTCTCTTCCTACCAATGCCATTTATTTTTTCTAATGGAGACTCAAGAACCCTTTTTGTCCTGAGTTTTTTATGAAAGTCTGCCGCAAACCTGTGTGCCTCGTCCCGTATTCTCTGCAGTAAACGTGTTGAGCCCATAAGCGGCTGTAACGGTACAGCGCTTGCTTTTCCGGGTATATATATCCTGTCAGGTTTTCCCTCCCGGAATTGATCCCTAAGTTTCGGGATAACCTTTGCCTTTGCAATTGCTGCTATTTCTATAGGTAAAGAAAAATGCTTCATTGCCTGTATAGCGGAAGCAAGCTGTCCCTTCCCTCCGTCAATGAGCATCAGCTGCGGTAATTTCCCCTTTTTCTTAGAAAGGTTATTCAAATGCCTGCCTACTACTTCTTCTATCATAGCAAAATCATCAATTCCTTCAACTGTTTTTATTTTAAAGAGACGGTAATCATCCTTAATGAAGTTTCCGTCTTCCCACACAACAAAAGCTCCCACTGCCTCAGATCCTGTTATGTTTGACACATCGACAGCCTCTATTCTCCGTGGAACAGTTTTCAGGTCAAGGAGATTTTTTAATGATATAAGCGCACTCTCTGTGACGAGCGATGTTTTTTGTTCTCTATGTCCGAGGAAGGAGTGATAGGCGTTGTCTAAAGCCATCCTGAGAACTTCAGACTCTTTTTCAGCCTTTGCAGTAGAAATTTCAACTTTGTCTCCCTTCTTTTTACTGAGCCAGCGTTTCTGGGTCTCAAGTTCAGCTTCAAAAGGAAGTATTATTTTACAGGGCAGCAGCATCTCTTTTGAATAGAATTGTTCTATAAAGCTCGAAACAAGTTCATTGTTCTCCAAGCCAAGGAGTTTATTGAGGAAAAAGCTCTTTTGACCGATAACCATGCCGTTTCTTATAAACAGTAAAAACAGGGAGGCTTCATTATTTTCCCTGTAAAGTCCAATCACATCAATATCCCCGAGTTCAGGAGATATCACCCTTTGGGATTCCCATGCCCTCTCAATTGCCTCCAGTCTATCCCTTATTTTAGCTGCTTCTTCAAACTGTAAATTATCCGAAAGTCTGCGCATTGTTTTCTGGAGGCTTGAGAGAAGTTCCTTTCTTTCTCCCTGAATAAAGAGTTTTACCTGACTAACTGTCTCCATGTATTTGTCCCTATGTGCCTGATCTTGACGGGTCTCCTCGCACGGGGCAAGGCATCTCCCCATCTGATACTGGACGCAGGGTCTCAAGGGTTTATCGAAATTATACCTACAGGTCCGTAAGGGGAAATTCCGTCTAATGAATTTCAACATTTCCCGCATTATGCCTGTCGGGACATACGGGCCAAAATAGAGTGAGCCATCCTTTGCAATCCTCCTTACTACCTCAAGCCTCGGCCATTCTTCGTTAATCGTCAGCCTGAGGTAGGGATAGTTTTTGTCATCCCTCAGTATTATGTTATATCTCGGTTTCGTCCTTTTTATGAAATTTGCTTCAAGAACGAGTGCCTCAAGCTCATTTTTTGTTACAACATAATCGAAATTCCTGATTTCCCTTACCATTCTTGATTTTCGTGTATCCAAGGAGGAAGTATCCTGGAAGTATGACTTCAGCCTGTTCCTCAGGTTTTTTGCCTTGCCCACATAGATGACCTTTTCCTTCGCCCCCTTTATTACATAAATGCCGGGAGAAGACGGGACCTGCCTTAATTTATTTTTAACATCCATACATAAATTATAACCCAAGTTTAATCCAAAGTCCCGGCGGTATGACCTCTTCATGACTAATCCTCTCGTTCACCGTCCATGCAATTCATTTTTTACGGTCAATCACAATTTTCTTGTCTTCAACGAAAAATTTGAGTAGAATTCTCTCATGGATAAGATCCCGACAATATGTCCGTACTGCGGCTGTGGCTGCGGTCTTTATCTGAATGTTGATAAAGGAACTATAGTCGGCGTCTCCCCAAGCAGAAACCACCCGGTAAACAAAGGCAGTCTGTGCGTCAAAGGATGGAACTGCCATGAATTTGTGCAGCATCCTGACAGGCTTACACATCCGCTCATCAGAAAAAACGACTCATTGAAAAAGGCCTCATGGGAAGAGGCACTGGATTATATCGCTCAGAAGCTCTCCGGAATACAAAAGACCTCAGGTCCAGAATCCATCGGGATTCTCAGCTCTGCCAAATGCACAAATGAGGAAAACTATCTGATGATGAAATTTGCACGGGCAGTTATCGGAACAAATAATATCGACCACTGCGCCCGACTCTGCCACTCATCTACTGTGGGCGGTCTTGCATGGGCCTTTGGTTCGGGTGCAATGACCAACTCGATAAGCGAGATAATCGATGCCAAGGTCCTCTTTGTAATAGGCTCCAATACGACAGAGCAGCATCCAATGATAGGAATGCATATGCTCGATGCAGTTAACAGGGGGGCCCAGTTGATTGTTGCTGACCCGAGAAGGAACATGATAGCTGAACTTGCCCATATTCATTTAAAGCACAGCAGCGGTACCGATGTAGCGCTGCTGAACAGCATTATGAACGTGATTATTCAAGAGGGGCTCGTGGATATTGCATTTGTGAAGAGAAGGACAGAAAAATTTGATGCCTTTGAAAAAGTCATACGACAATACCCGCCTGAGAGAGGAGCAGCTATTACGGGTGTTTCGGCAGAAGACATACGAAAAGTTGCACGTATGTACGCACTGGAAAACAGGTCTATGTTGTTTTTTGCAATGGGAATTACACAACACGTCACGGGAGTCGATAATGTACGTGCCTGTGCCAACCTCACCATGCTTACGGCACATGTCGGGCACGCCATAGCAGGACTGAATCCCCTAAGAGGGCAGAATAATGTGCAGGGCTCCTGTGACATGGGGGCGCTTCCGGAGGTGTTCTCGGGGTACCAGAGCGTAAGAGAAACCGGGGCGAGGAAAAAATTTGAGGCAGCATGGGGAACAGACCTTCCTCAAAAGCCGGGCCTCACCCTTATTGAAATGCTTGATGCCTCTCTTGGAAATAAATTAAAAGCAATGTATATCATGGGAGAAAACCCGATTCTTTCAGACCCGGACGCCAGACACACCCTGCAGTCCCTGAAAAAGCTTAGATTTCTTGTGGTTCAGGATATATTCATGACAGAAACTGCCCGGCTTGCCCATGTGGTGCTTCCGGCAGTAAGTTTTGCAGAGAAAGAAGGGACATTTACCAATACAGAACGAAGGGTGCAGAAAATCAGAAAGGCGGTAGAGCCCCCGGGAGAGGCACGACCTGACTGGAAAATTATCTGCGACCTGTCAAGGAAAATGGGCTATAACATGGATTACCAGGCACCTTATGAGGTTATGGAAGAGATAGCCCTTCTTACACCATCTTACAGGGGCATACTGCATCACAGACTCGATGATGGTTTTGGTCTTCAGTGGCCGTGCAGAGATGTCAACGACCCCGGTACCCCGTTTTTGCACAGGAAAAAATTTGCCAGGGGGCTTGGCTCTTTTATCCCTGTCCATTATATCCCTCCTGACGAACAACCTGATAAAAGATACCCCCTTATCCTTACGACGGGAAGAAGTTATTTTCAGTATCATACCGGAACCATGACCA
>CAYFYW010000161.1:0-1970 GCA_964347425.1 uncultured Nitrospirales bacterium | reverse complement strand
AAAAGGGAAGAAACACAGTTCTTATGACATAAGATAGTCTTTACCAGATGTATGAATTCGAAACATACTGTTGAACCATCCGATGTGTATTAAAAAAAGAGGCATTAATAGCGATGGAGTGTTGCATTATATTGATCCATTTCTCCCTCTCTTTGTAAAACATTGGAATAATGATGTCCTCCAATTTATCGTATAGCTCTTGGGCTTCATTTTGAACTGGTTCCGCAGCAGAACCAATAGACCATCCCGCAATACCTTCAATGCATCCTTCAATCCACCACCCATCTAAAATACTGAGGCTGGGGACCCCGTTATGTGCTGCCTTCATACCGGATGTACCTGAGGCCTCATTGGGTTTCTGGGGGGTGTTTAACCACAGATCGACACCGGAAGTGATCAATTTTCCAAGTTCCACATCGTAATTTTCCAGATAGACTATGTTGATACACTGGTGAAGCTGCTGAGAAAAGGAGAATATCCTCTTTATGAGTTCTTTTCCTGGCCAGTCCTTGGGATGGGCCTTGCCGGCAAAAACAAATTGTATCCTGCCGACAGTATTTGCGATATTAATGAGCCTTTTGATATCAGAAAACACGAAGTCAGCCCTCTTATATAAGGTTGCCCTTCGACCGAACCCAATAGTAAAAACTTCGTATTTAAGTTCGGCTCCGGTATGCTCATTAACGTAATCTATAAGTCTACTTTTTGCCTCTGTGTGGGCATTCCAGATCTCTTGCTTTGGGATGCTGAGGGCGTATCTTAGACTATAAGGGTCTTTTGTCCACCCTGGTATATATTGATCATATAACCTCCCGAAACTCTCGCTTGTCCAAGTACGGGAATGTATGCCATTCGTTATTGAATCTATAGGGTAACCTGGAAACATAGTTCGAGAGATCTCACCATGTTTTTTTGCTACCCCGTTTACATATTCACTCAGGTTCAAGGCAAGCAAAGTCATATTCAGAAGATCGTCGCCTCCTACCATCTTCAAAATATCGTAAGGCACAAATTCACCCAGGCTCGCTTTTACCAGATCATAGGAAAATTTATCGTGCCCCGCGGGTACTGGCGTATGGGTTGTAAAGACGCAGAGGTCTCTGACAGCCTCAAAATCCCATATCGGCTCTTCTTCCCTTTTCCGTTCATTCAGCAATTCCAGGGTTAATAGACCCGAATGGCCTTCATTCATATGATACTTTTTGATCTTGTTATAACCCAACTCATTCAGCATGCGCACGCCACCAATTCCCAAGATGATTTCCTGCGCTAGCCTGTACTTTTCATCTCCTCCATAAAGATAATCAGTAAGTCTTCTGTCGTATTCACTATTTCCTTCCAAATCTGTATCTAAAAAAATGATCGGCACGGAATATCCAGTTACTCCTGAGACTTCATGCTGCCAGGCTTGAATAACCACAGGTCTCTTTTCTATTTGAATCGTAACTCTATGGGGAAGGGGTTTTAAGTAATCCCGAGGATTCCACTCTACGGGTACTTCTTGTTGAATCCCCTGATCATCAAATTTCTGGGAAAAATAGCCTTTCTTATAGAGCAAAGTGACAGCTACCATAGGGACTTTCAAATCTGCGCATGATCGTACTGTATCCCCTGCCAGGACCCCCAGGCCTCCGCTATACGTTGGAATCGATGAGTCAATCGCTATCTCCATGGAGAAATAAGCAACCATTCTCTCCACGGATTCGGGAGACAATTTTGTAAGCCTTAAATAGCTTTCAGGTGACTCCACAAATCTATTCCTACAGATGTCCGAGCAAAAATAGAATGTTTCGCCTTTATAATCGTATCTGAATTCTTCCTTTGCTATCATTCCACAAACAGGATCTTTAGTTCCCTTCATGCCATTCTCCCCTTAAAAGATATTCTTAGAGAACGAGCAACAGCCTTTTCTCCCTTACCTGAAACCAGTATAGCAGCTTTGGTGCCAAATCTCACCTTCCTGAAGTTGC
>CAYFYW010000160.1:0-5656 GCA_964347425.1 uncultured Nitrospirales bacterium | reverse complement strand
AATACCTGGCAAGACTTTATCTCTCAGGAGTTCTACCAAATTTTTTATAGGTCTCACGGAAAAGTGACGCCATTACTTTTGTCATCCTGGCTTGTCCGCCTCTGGCGTGTCTTGACCGGGGGATCCGGTCTCTCTGTGCAGTAATATTGGGGGGGAGGGGGCAAGCTTGGTAGGTTGTGTTTCCCGACAAAGCCAACGGAAAGCTTATCGCCCCCTCCTTTTATAAGTATATGTCAATTCTAAAGTAAGAAGATATGATACAAATCATATAGCTTAGCGTCCATATGACAGTACTATCTGCTGCAGGGTTAGTTAAGAACCCTGCGCCAAGAGCGCAGGGCGTAAAAGCCAAAATAAAAAACAACTCAGTGCAGTCATTCTCCGGCTTGCCCTGTACCATACGGTTCAGGGCTTGACCGGAGAATCCAGTTTATATTCTGGATTGCCCGATCAAGCATGCCCTCTGACTTGATCAGGGGTCGGGCAATGACATAAAGAGGAAGCAATTCATCCCTGTGCCAAGAGCACAGGGAATTCTTGCTAATGTATTAAAGTTAACGAACTGAAAAAAAAGAAGGAAAAAGTGGTGCCGAAGGCGGGATTTGAACCCGCATGGGTCGCCCCACACGGCCCTCAACCGTGCGTGTCTACCAAGTTCCACCACTTCGGCTCATGGATAAATTAAAATAATTGCACATGTATTATCAAGTCTCAATTCATACAAAAAATTGGAGTAGTAAACGACGACCGGGATAGGCGGGATAAATTCTTTTTTGCTCTCAGTGATCGTTCCTAAATAATAGAGTGGACATATTTTACGTAATCCTGAGGCGGGCTGATCAGTTGTACCCCCATACCACTTTTTATATCCCCTAAAAGACCGGGCATTGACCTCATGCATCTTACGACTCTTCCTGTCAGGGAGAGTTCCCGTGCATTTGGAAGGTTTAGTTTTATGTTTACAATACTACCCGGAGAAGCTCCCCTGTTAGTCCTTATAAACATCCCAACTTCTGATAGATTGTTCGTTATGGCGGTATTCTCAACAGTGGTATGAAATTTAACCTCAAGCCGTTTGATAACCCTCGGTACAATTCGCTTTTCAGACATATTACAAAAAATTATAAAGAATATTTTAAATTAGTCAAGTGTTATTTGCATCCCATCCTAAAAAAATCAAGATAACCAGTTAATTTTAAAATAAAAATAATATTCAGGTATATCCGATATAACTTGCAATGAGCAAAAAAAATCCCTTTAACACCCCTTAACAGGATTAAGAATTCAATGTTACCCTAATATCGAAAATTTTGCAAAACCCAGGAGATAATAGGGGAAAATCCCGAGGAGAAGAACCATCAGGGCTGTCACGGCAAGAACAAAATTCATAGGAGTAGAAGTAGTTAGAGCAACCTCCCCCTTTGGTTCTTTCATATACATAAACATGACAACTCTGAGGTAATAAAATGCAGAGACTACGCTGAATACAACAGCAATAAGCGTTAAGTACACATAACCTGCATTGATTGCTTCCATAAAGACATAGAATTTTCCGATAAAACCTGCAGTTGGTGGGATACCGGTAAGAGAAAACATGAAAATGAGCATCAATGCAGAAGCCATGGGATGTGATCTTGCAAGACCTTCATAGTCAGATAGGTCCTCCCCGCTGAACCCCTCGCTTCTGAGCATAATCACAACAGCAAAAGCACCGATATTCATAAAGGCGTAGATAAACATGTAGCTCATCATACTTGATAAACCTTCGCTGGTTCCGGCAATAATGCCAAGTAAGGCATAACCTGCATGGGCAATTGATGAGTAGGCAAGCATTCTCTTAATGTTTGTCTGTGAAACGGCGACGATATTTCCAACGACCATTGAGAGAACTGCGAGGGGAATAAGCACAAAGGACCATTCAACATGCACACTGCTAAAAGCAATCATAAACACCCTTCCTAATGCTGCAAATCCGGCTGCCTTGGGCCCGACAGACATGAAAGCTGTAATAGATGTCGGAGCTCCCTCATATGCATCCGGTGCCCACATATGAAAAGGCACTGCAGCAATCTTAAAACCAAATGCCACAGCAAAAAAAATCATGGAAAGAAGTAATATCTTGTTCCCGGCAACACCCTGCTCGCCGATATATGCTGCAATTGCCCCTATATCTGTGGTACCTGTCAGACCATAAAGCATGGATATCCCGTAAAGCAAAAAGGCCGATGCAAAGCCGCCAAGAAGGAAGTACTTAATAGCTGCTTCGTTTGCCCTTATGCTGTGTCTCATAATCCCCACAAGAATATACGTGCTCAGTGCCATAAGTTCAAGGCCAAGATAAAGTACAATCAGGTCTGATGCCGAGGCTATAATCATCATACCTGATGTCGCAAAAAGGAGAAGTGCATAATACTATCCAAAAGACGCCGTTTCTATTTCCATGTATTTAAGGGAGATACATATCGTTAGAATTACGTTAAGATAGAAAATCAGTTTAAAGAAGACGGAATATCCATCCAGGACAAACATGCCCGCAAAAGCCGTCTGGACCCCTCCCACGGAATACGTTTTATAGGTGACATAGAGAGAGATAAGTATGCCAACAAGCCCTGCTGATGCAACTATCCCCTTTTTTTTGACAACGAGGTCGAGAATAATAAGAATTAAAGCAACACATATGAGGATAAGCTCGGGCAAAATGGGCATAACATTTGGCAAACTCAAATTATCTAAACCCATCCAAAAATCTCCTTCAGATACCTTGCAAAATCTCCTGCCGTTAACCCGGAACCACCGACCTGTTCAAGAAGGTGCCCGACGGAAACATGCATATAGCTTAATAATCTTTCGGGCTGGACCCCGATAAAAAATACAAGAAATACAAGTGGAACAAGCGTCATCACTTCCCTCAAATCCAGATCAAAGAGGTGGCTTTTTATTTTAGGATTTACCTCATTAAGGACAACCCGATAATACAGCCAGCCCATGTATGTTACGCCGAGTATTACGCCCAAAATAGAGAGCACGGCAAAAATCGTTTTTGCCTTAAATGCCCCGCTGATAATGAGAAACTCTCCGACAAATGCATTCATCCCCGGGAAACCAATTGCCGCAAGACTAAATAGAGCAAAGAACGTTGCAAATATTGGCACAGATTTGGAGAGCCCGCCATAATCCTCAATCATCCTTGTATGCGTCCTTTCATAGATTATTCCAACACATAAAAACAGGGCACCCGTTACAACGCCATGATTTATCATCTGCAGAATTCCACCCTCCACTCCGGTATTGTTGAGCGTAAATATGCCGAGGGTAACAAAGCCCATATGGCTGACACTTGAATATGCAATTAACCTCTTTAAATCTTTTTGCATCAACGTTACATAGGCACCATATATTATTGCGGCAACAGATAAAATAAGCATGGGGATAAGGAATATTCTTGTTGCATCAGGAAACATAGGAAGCGAGAATCTCAGAAAACCGTAAGCCCCCATCTTAAGGAGTATCCCTGCAAGGATAACGCTTCCTGCCGTAGGGGCCTCTGTATGGGCATCTGGAAGCCACGTGTGTACCGGGAACATCGGCACCTTGACCGCAAAGGCAGCAAAGAACGCAACAAACAGCCACGACTGCAGTCCCACAGGGTAGTGCACCTGAGAAAGTGATAAAATATCAAAGGTTTTCCCTCCAGCGAAATAAAGCACAATTATCCC
Source organism: uncultured Nitrospirales bacterium (assembly GCA_964347425.1). Lineage (GTDB taxonomy): Bacteria > Nitrospirota > Thermodesulfovibrionia > UBA6902 > BMS3Bbin08 > CAYFYW01. The sequence goes on along the minus strand of CAYFYW010000160.1, from coordinate 1,940 downwards.
GATGAGCATAAAAACGCTGCCTGCCAGTGTAAAAAGAACAAATTTTATTGCGGCGTAAATTCTATTTGGACCGCCCCAGACACCGATAAGCAGGAACATCGGGATAAGCATAAGCTCCCAGAAAAGATAGAAAAGGAAAAAATTAAGAGAAATAAAGATACCAATCATTGCGGTTTCCATAATCAACAGGGATACAAAGAACTCCTTTACCTTTATCTGTATCGCCTTCCACGAAACAGTTACGCAGAGTATACTTAAGATAGTGGTCAGGATTATAAACAGTATGCTTATTCCATCCACACCCACCTTATAGTATATGTCCCATAAAGGTATCCATGGATAGCTCTCAGCAAACTGCATCTTGTAAGTAGTCTTATCAAAATGTTTGTAAAGCGGCAGTGAAACAATAAACGTCAAAATTGTCGTAATAAGAGACATCCATTTGATGAGCCGGTCCTTCCTGTGAAAAATGATGAAGAATACTCCTATCAGAGGAACGAATGTGGTAACTGTTAAAATAGGATAATCAAGTTTGTTAAAAATAATATCTTCCATTTATTACCTTATCACAACAATATTAGTACCGACGCTATTAATGCAAGAATTCCTATAGCCATAATTATTGCATAGTGATGAAGTTGACCGCTCTGAACAACCTGCATCACCCTGCTCCAGCCAACCGTGCCCTTCCCCAGGCCATTGACAGTGCCGTCAACCACTTCCGTATCAAACAGTCTTAAGAAATGTGCGACTTTCAAGATCGGCTTTTGGACAATGAATTCGTATATTTCACCAATAAACTTGTACTCAATAGCGGCGATCGGTTTATTCGTAAGCCACATGAAAGCCTTGGCAACCTTTCTTGGAAACCAGTCTGTATCGATACTAATGGTGTTTTCACACCAGAGCATCTTCAGAAGCAGGAAGAAACCAAGCTGTGTAAAAAGCAGTACCTGCAAGCTCTCCCAGGTATGATATGCTGTATATGGCTCAAAATGAACGGGATAAGGGAGTAATGCATAAAGTGGCTTATAGAAAATCCCGAGACCGATACAGAAAAGTGAGCCTATAATCATTGCAAGCTCCATATTCCAGGGTGGTTCCTTGGCTTTAATACCCTGGTCTTTGCCAAACCATATAAAATAGGGGACCTTTAGTCCTGTATGAAGATATGTCCCAGCAGAGGCAAGCATTAGCCCTATGAACGCCCACATCATATGCTTTTCGCCGTAAGCTGCAACAGTCATGGATTTACTTACGAACCCGCTAAAAAGCGGGAATGCAGATATTGAAAGGCCTCCTATTATGGTGTAAATCATCGTCCTCGGCATGGTCTTATACAGACCACCAAGCTCTGTCAACTTTGCTGTTCCTGTTGCGTACAGGACCGAACTTGTTCCCATAAAGAGGAGGGACTTATAAAGGATATGACAAAATGCATGTGCTACAGCCCCGTTCACAGCCATCTGTGTCCCCAGCCCAACACCCGCAACCATATAACCCACCTGGCTGACAATGTGATACGCAAGAAGCCTTCGGGCGTCATTCTCAAGCACAGCATAAACAACCCCGTAGACCGCCATGATCACACCCAAAACAGTGAGGATCTCAGAGCCTGCACAAACCCTTGCCAGCGTGTAGACAGCGGTTTTTGTGGTGTAGGCACTCATGAAGACTGCACCCGTGACAGTGGCGGCCGGATAGGCATCAGGAAGCCATGCTCCGAGCGGAGGGACAGCTGCATTAAGGATAAACCCGATCATAATGAGAAATAACGCCAGGCTCTGGATATCTGTTGGCCACCAACCATGAAATGGCATATGCTGGACAGTCAGATCGCCAGTAACCGAGTGCTGGAGTATTATGCCGGCCAATAGTATAAGGCCGCCTGCGACATGCCATAAAAGATATCTAAATCCAGAGGCAATAGATGAGGGTAT
>CAYFYW010000159.1:0-3522 GCA_964347425.1 uncultured Nitrospirales bacterium | reverse complement strand
TCCTAGTCGCATGTTTCTATGAGTTAATTGTTGTGTGGAATTGCCGATCGGAAAGTCGCAACGCCTTCAGAGTGGGGTTTCTAACCAATAAGTCGTTAATCATAGCTGTGATCATCTCTGTTTTCTCCACTTTAGCAGTGATTTACGTGCCAACATTACAAGTTATGTTTCAGACTGTTTCATTGGATTTGCTTGAATGGACCATTGTTATTTTCGTTCCCTCTGTGGGTTTCTTCGTAGTTCCAGAGGTTTTCATGAAGAGAAAGACTTCGACAATAAGGCAAAAAATGCAACCCCGATAATCTAAAGTGTGTTTGCAACTTATCTTGGCTTTGCTCGAAAACCGAGATTATAAACGTCGTTCTCTGATTCTAGCTCTGAATCAGTGCGGGGGGTGGGATTTGAACTTTTCCCACAATGGAAATATTGCCCAATCTCCCATTTTTTTCTGTTTTATGCGCACGCAGAGCGTTCTTTAGTCAATCTTTCTTTACGAAAACCCTTTTCTTGCGGTTTTTTAGTTTCTTCACAGGGATTATAATGTCCGAATTTGAAGAGGAGACTTATTCTACTATTTTCGCTACTTTAAAGCATCCAACTCGCCGGAAAATATTGAGACTTCTTTCCAAAGGACCAAGAAGCTTCACTGAGATGCAGAACCTTTTCAAGGTGCACAGCCCTTATCTAACATATCATCTTGAATCTCTAAAAGACCTTGTTTCAAAGACGGAAAATGGGAGGTACAGACTCTCCAGTATGGGCGAGGGCGCCGTAGCCCTGATGGAAAGGGTGGAGGAAACTCCTAAAACTACTCCTAAATATCGCTTATCATCTGGATGGAGGCGCATTCTGAATACGTTTCAGCTCTCGGCAACCATCTTAGCTATCGCGCTCATCCTTACCGGATGGTACTTAACATCAGTTACAACCAACGAATACCTCTACCCTCTGCCAACTGGTTCGACAATCCGTTATGGAGTGGCGGAGACTGTGGAAGGAGATACATTTACCACGCGTATTAGTACTTGGGTACCTCCGCCTGAACAATTAACATTTAACAAAGTTGCCCTTCTTTTGGTCAAGTGTCTTTTCATTGATAACACTACCCAAGGAATATACAATATCACCGTTAGGTATTTGGAAGTCTCTACAGTTGATGGCACATATATTCCTGCAGAAAGGAATTACACGGGACGGTTCTTGCCTCCAGGAATAGGTGACGGTTATATCTTCTCAGGATTTGTGTCAGTGCCAGGCTCTGTAGGGCTCGCGGAAAGCCAACAGCCAATACCAAAGGATATCCTCATCACAGTGCTAACTAATATGACCGCTCCTATCACATCCCAACCATTTAGAGTGGAGTCGGCAAGATATGGGAACGTGTATATAGAGAAACAACCCTACCGGGTTGGTGCACTTCCATGTATAGCCGCAGGAGTAATACTGCTAGTAGGAACATTGATAACTTCCATCTCAACCCAACTGTACGAACGTAAATGGCGAAAATGATACGCACGAGAATTTTGTATAAAATTACTGGAACTCGTTAGTTTCATTAAGAAAATGTGGCGTTACCAGCTCGTAGACGTCAAAGACGATGGGTGTATCCACAAGGTGGTGAGAACAATTAAGGAATCTTGCCAACTTGTGGACGCAGGGTTTTAATATGTGTGCGACATGGACGGTGCCAAGATTTTCAGGAAGCGCAAGTGAGGCTCAAAAGTGCGGGGGGTGGGATTTGAAACCACGAACCCTTAAAGAACAGCCGCCTTAGTGCTGCGCCCTTTAACTTGGCTTTAAAGTTGTTCGGCGTATTTTTCTCGGAGTTTTCTGTGCAGGATCTTTCCCGTTGTGGTCCTCGGCATTTCAGATGCCGAGATGAACTCCACAGACTTAGGCTTCTTGTACCCGCCCATCTTTCCACGACACCATTCAATGATCTCCTCTTCCGTGGCTTTCTCTCCCTCCTTCAAGATCACAACAGCCTTGACAGCCTCACCCCACTTATCGTCAGGCACACCGATCACAGCAACATCGAAAACCTTAGGATGTCTAGAGATAACTTCCTCAACCTCAGAGGGATAAACATGCTCCCCGCCAGTTATGATCATGTTGTCCTTCCTATCAACGATGTAGTAGTAGCCCTCCTCGTCACGCTTAACCATGTCCCGAGCGGTGAAGAGATCGCCTCTAAACGACCCCTTCGTCTTCTTAGGCATCTTATAATACTCATCAAACATCATCGGTCCCCGAGAATACAACTCCCCAACCTCGCCAACAGGCACCTCATTCCCGTTCTCATCCAGAAGCCTAATCACGTCGGTTCCGAGACACTCTCGTCCCATCGAACCCAGCTTCCTCAGCTGATCCTCAGGCCTGAGAATCGTGACGAGACCAGCCTCTGTAGAGCCATAAGCCTCATACAACTTGACATCGGAAAAACACTTCAGAATCCCCTTCTTTATCTTGCTCCGAACAGGCGCCGAAGAACACAGGAAGCTCCGCATAGAACTCAAGTCAAGCCTCTTCCTCACATCCTCAGGAACATTCAATATCAGCTGATAATGAGTCGGTATAAGCGAGATGAAGGTCACCCTCTCCTCGTCTATCACACGCAGAAGCTCAGCGGGATCAAAACCCTTGTCTCGACCAACATAAAGCGAAGCGCCAATGTATATGAATAGTAGACCGTAGAAAGTCGAGTTTACATGATACAAGGGCATGACTATCATACCATTATCCTCTTGTGAAAACCCGAACTCAACCGCATTAATCAGAAAAAACGATATGTATGACTCGTGAGAGCGAACAACACCCTTCGGGATCCCCGTTGTTCCCGAGGTGTATATCTGAAACCACGTGTCCTTGCTGTTGACCTCTACATGTGGCTTGTCGTCTGGGGAGCCTTCCACAAGATCTTCATAGTTAACGACACCTTCAGGAGCAGCTCGACCAACAACTACAAACCTTTCTTCACCAACGTTTCGAAGGTTTGGGCGAACCGAATTTATGACGTCAACAAACTCTTCATCCACTATCATCGCTCTGGCGTCTGAATTATTGACCACATACTCGATTTCTCTGCCAAGGAAACGCCAATTAACCGTGACAACAATCACGCCGATCTTTGCACAGGCACAACAGATCTCCACAAACTCCACACAGTTGTAGAGCATAACAGCGAGTCTGTCGCCCTTGCGCAAACCCATACTCAACAAGCTGTTCGCGAGTCTGTTTGTTCTCGAATCAAGCTCAGCGTAAGTCCTAGTCTTTCCATGCCAGTCCTTAACTGCGATCTTCTCAGTATAATTCTTCGAGTGAATCCTCAGGATTTCACCGAGGTTCAGCCACAATATGCTTTCTCCTCCTTATTCGCATAGAATAGCTCGCATGAAATTTAAAATGTTTTATTTATATGAGAGACCATGCAAAGGGTTCACGCACCGACGTAATCTAAACATATGGTGATCAAGCCTCTATTGTCTAGTGTGCACAACGTTCTGAAATTGTAGAAAATACAAA
>CAYFYW010000158.1:0-5500 GCA_964347425.1 uncultured Nitrospirales bacterium | reverse complement strand
TGTTTAAATGTAAAACCCTTTGTTCTGCTATAGCCTATTGACGGTATGAGAAAGCCTGTCTGACGTTTTTCTACAAGGGGCACCCAGAAGTAAGGGCTGTAAAGAACGGGAACGTTCTTGATATAAAATCTTGCATTTCTTGCCTTTATATTTTCATGGAGTGTTATTTTTATATCATCACCTTTAAAGTGCCATTCAGGCGGGAGCGCATCACAGGTTGTAGCATCTGCCGTGTCCATGGAATAGGTCTTATCGCCGAGTTTTTTTAGATTTCCTCCATAGATGTGGTAATTGTGCTCCTTATAAAAAATTTTGCTGTTATAAATTGTTCCGATTCTGGAGTCTAAATTCAGTTCTATTTTATCGCCTTCTATCACAACATCTTTATCTTCGTATATAACGTTTCCAACGGCAGCAGCATCAGCCGTTGAATTATTGAAATGAATTTTGTCTGCGTGCAATGTTGCACCCTTGTAGATAATTTGAACAGAGCCCGTGGCTATATATATGTTGTCCTTCGCTAGATATTCCAGATTATCAGCAGAAATGTCCATGGTTCTCTCTGCAGAGGCACTTGAAGTATGGGATAAAAAATAAAAAATGAGAAATGAAAAATAAAAAATAAAGAGTACGCGATTAGAGACAAGTTTTTTGGCCATTACCCATAACACCTAGCTTCCCCTTTTTCTTTTTTTCAATTCTCAATCTGTATCATTCCCGCAGATGCGACAGTATACCAGTGGTGTGGCTTAACAGATGTTTCACTTCCCCCGTAATATAAAAAGAACCTGTTGCAAGAATGATATTGTTTTCATGACAGAATGTTTTTGCACGCTTTACGGCTTCCGCGACTGTATGGGTCGTTGATATTGAGCCTGACATGAGATGTTTATCCCCGGTTTCTCTTAAGGCTGCCGTATATTCTTTCAGTTTTTCAGGAGATGCAGCCCTTTCACCTTTTGCTTTTGTTAATATGAGCGTACCGGAAATCTGCATGAGGTGCCCCAAGATTCCTTTTATGTCTTTGTCTTTCATTATACCTACAATGAGAATAATCTTTTTATCAGGAAAAATTTCTTTTACCGTATCGGCAAGTGCTCTCGCTGCTTCAGGGTTGTGCGCGCTGTCAATAATGACCGGTGGCGTTCGAGAGATCCATTCAAGGCGTCCCTCAAAATTTACGCTTAAAAGTCCGTTAATAATAGTCTCAGGAGACAGAGAAAATCCTCTTTGAATAAGCGTCTCGCAAGCCCTTATTGCGAGGGAGGCATTATAAAGCTGGTGCTTTCCTGCAATTGGAATAGAAAGATTTTTGTATTTCCTGCAGTTATCGATATGGGTCCTTGATTGGTCAATACCAATGTAGTCAAAGACTAAGTGTTTATCATCCATGGAATTGAGCGTGCTTTTAAAGTCCCGGCCATAGACGTGTATATCAGAGCGACTGTCTTTTGCATACTTTTCCAAGACACTTAATGCTTCGGGGCGGGTCGTCGAAGTAACCAGAGGTACCGATGGTTTTATAATTCCGGCTTTTTCACGTGCAATTTCAACAATGGTTTCTCCGAGATATTCACTATGGTCAGGGCCTATGTTTGTAATTACACTTACATCTGGCAGGAGGACATTGGTCGCGTCCAGCCTTCCTCCCATGCCTGTTTCCACGACAGCCCAATCAACTTTTTCACATGCAAAATAGTAAAATGCCATTGCAGTAACAAATTCGAAGAAAGTCGGTTTTACATCCTTATCGCCTGTAGCCTTACGGATAAAATATGTAAGTCTTGCCACGTCAGACTCCGAAACAGGATAATTGTTTACCCTGATACGCTCGGTGAAGCTGACGAGATGCGGAGAGGTGTAAAGCCCTACCTTAAAACCATTTTTTTCGAGAATTGAGGCTATCATTATTGCCGTAGAGCCTTTGCCGTTTGTTCCTGCAATATGTACAGAGTGAAATGAATCCTGCGGCCTTCCGAGGATACTCATCAATCTTCGGGGATTTCTCAGCCCTAACTTTATCCCGTGCCTCTGCAGCCCGTACAGATAATTAACAGACTCGTTATAATTTTTCATAGAGGATCGCTACAGTCCAAAATAATCATAAACAGGGAGGACGGAATGAGGTTTGAGCGAATCTCTGATCGATTCATTGTGTTTATTCAGAATTTAAAGCTGTGGATGAGAATTCAAGGATTCCACGAAGCTTACATTTTACTTTTGCTATTCCCCAACTATCAGAGAGAGAAGCTTTGTGACGGTCTGTTTCAGTTCTTTGCGGTTGACAACCGAGTCTATCATTCCATGTGCAAGAAGGAATTCAGCTCTTTGAAAGTTTTCTGGCAGCTGTTTTTTTATTGTTTGTTCGATAACCCTGGGTCCTGCAAATCCTATCAGGCTTTTGGGCTCTGCGATAATTATGTCTCCCAGTGTTGCGAAGCTTGCTGTTACGCCCCCAAAAGTCGGGTCTGCAAGTATCGATATATACGGCATGCTGTTTTCCTTGAATCTTGCTATTGCCGCAGAGGTTTTTGCCATTTGCATAAGTGACAATATTCCTTCCTGCATCCTTGCTCCCCCAGATGATATGGCCGCTATCAAAGGCAGGTCTTCTTCAAGGGCTTTTTCAGTAGCTATTGTGAATTTTTCACCGACAACTGAACCCATGCTTCCGCCCATAAAGCTAAAATCAAGAGCTATCAGTATAACGGGATACCCTCCTACAGATGCGCTGCCGGCGATCGCTGCCTCTTTCATATTTGCCTTTTTCTGTGACTCTTTAAGGCGTTCCTTATAGGACATATTATCTTTGAAATTTAAAGGGTCTTTTGATGTCAGATCGTATCCTAACTCTTTAAAACTGCCTTCGTCAGCAAGGAGTAGTATTCGTTCGTACGCCGGGATGCGGAAGTGGTAATTACACTTCGGACAAACCTTGAGGTTTTTTTCTACTTCTCTGCGATAGACGATTTCCCTGCACATTTCGCATTTTACCCACAGTCCCTCGGAGACCTTAACTTTTTTGGGGATTGCCCTTTTTTCTTTTTTAAACCATGCCATCGTTTTAAATTAGCTCATAGCTCGTGGCTCATAGCTAACATTATAAAGTATCACTAAGAACTATGAACTATCAGCTATGCACTATTCATATCGTTTCTCTGACGGTTTTAACAAATCGTTTAATATCCTTGCCTTCGGAAATTAATCTTACTATGGCACTTCCTACAATTACTCCATCGGCGAGCTTCGCTACTGTTGCCGCCTCTTCCGGACTGGAAATCCCAAAGCCAACTGCTATCGGGCTGGTTGTTTTTGCTTTTATGAGAGAGAGCGTATCTTTCATGTTCTTGTTCATCCGCAGCTGTGCGCCTGTAATCCCGGTAATAGATACGTAGTATATGAAGCCGGTGGATGCTTTAATAACTTTTTTAATTCTCTGTTCCGTGCTTGTCGGAGCAAGCAGGAAAATGGTATCAAGCTTGTGCTTCTTTGTAAAGCCCAAGAAATCATTTGCCTCGTCGGGTATAAGATCGGGGACTATAATCCCGTTAACTCCGACTCTTACTGCTTCCCTGACAAATGCCCCGGGTCCATATTTAAATATCGGGTTATAATATGTCATTAAAATCAGGGGAATATCCGAAGACTCTCTAATTTCTTCTACAAGTGTAAGAACCTTTCTGAGTGTGACCCCCTGCTTGAGAGCCCTCTCAGATGCCCTCTGGATTGCAGGACCGTCAGCAAGAGGGTCGGTGAATGGTACGCCGAGCTCAATAATATCGGATCCGGCTTCTTCGAGTTCAGTAACAAACTTTTTCGTATCATTTAACGTTGGATCTCCTGCCATGATATAAGGAATCAAAGCTTTTTTGCCTGTTTTTTTTAGTTTCTTGAAAGTCTGTGCTATCCTGGTCATTTTTGCTGATCCGCAATTTGTGATTCTTTTGTTAAAGATTTATCCCCTTGATTCTTGCTACCTCCTGCACATCTTTATCCCCTCTGCCGGAGAGATTGATAATGATGATAGAATCTTTTCGCATATCTGCTGCTATTTTCATCGCCTCTGCAACTGCATGAGCAGACTCAAGTGCAGGGGTGATTCCTTCGGTATTGCTCAACAGTTCAAAAGCCTTGAGTGCCTCTCCATCTGTTGCATATGTATACTCTATCCTTTGAAAGTCTCTGAGATAGCAGTGCTCCGGACCTATTGAGGCATAGTCAAGGCCTGCGGAGACCGAATGTGTTCCAAGAACGTTTCCATCCTCATTCTGAAGCAGATAACTCATACAACCCTGAAAGACCCCGGGTGAGCCCCCTGCAAAACGTGCTGCATGTTTTCCCGTATCAATGCCAAGTCCGCCTGCTTCAACGCCTATCATCCTGACATTGTCTTTGAGAAAGGCATAAAAAAGACCTATTGAATTGCTTCCACCTCCTACGCAGGCAATTAGACAGTCAGGCAGCCTGCCTTCTGTTTTCATTATTTGCCGTTTCGTTTCCTGTCCAATTACGGACTGAAAGTCTCTTACCATTACAGGATAGGGGTGTGGTCCGAATACTGTGCCCAACACATAATGTGTACCAGAAACATTGGTTGTCCAGTCCCTTAGAGCTTCATTTATGGCGTCTTTCAGCGTTCTGGAACCCGTTCGGACTTCCGTGACTTTTGCCCCCAGGAGTCTCATCCTGAAAACATTCAGTGACTGTCTTTTTATGTCCTCGGAGCCCATATATATCTCGCAATCAAGACCTACCAGGGCCGCACCAGTTGCAGTAGCAACCCCGTGTTGCCCTGCGCCTGTCTCCGCAATTATTCTGCTCTTGCCCATTTTTTTAGCTAGGAGAGCCTGTGCAATTGCATTGTTTATTTTGTGTGCTCCGGTGTGACAGAGGTCTTCTCTTTTTAGATAAATTTTTGCCCCCTTAAGATGTCCTGTAAGGTTTTTGGCGAAATAAAGTGGAGTAGGTCTTCCAATATAGTTCCTTTGAAGCGAGTTGAGCTCCTCAAGAAATTTTTTATCTTTCCTGAATCTGTTATAGGTTTCTTCAAGTTCAATGAGTGCGGGCATAAGGGTCTCTGGAACAAACCTGCCCCCGTACCGGCCGAAATGCCCTTTATTGTCAGGACTCTTTTTCGTTTTCTTATTCACATTAGTCACGATTTGAACGTATTAATTGACAAACAATTATTATATCACAGCTATGTGGAATAACAATAGAATGTGCATTGAAGTGAATTGCCTCAGATTAAATGTTACCAAGATATTCTTGAGGGGGCTTCGTTAACTCATAATTGATGTTTCCGAAAATATAACCCTCTGTCCTAGAGCCCGAATGGAGTATCCTGAGGCTATTAACTTGTAAAAAAATTAACCATTTACGGGCTGCGGTAAATTTTCGGCTAAGAAAATTATAATAAAAAAAGAGTTATCTTTGATCGATCCGGTCTTAAATTAGTATGTGATTTGCATAATTCTCTCATCTATTATAGAGTATAAAA
>CAYFYW010000157.1:0-7482 GCA_964347425.1 uncultured Nitrospirales bacterium | reverse complement strand
TGGTATGGGCTGGAGATGACGGCAGTGACTGGGAGATATACCTCTATGACGGAACCGGCATCACAAATATTTCAGATAACACTCATGTCGACCGGCATCCCCAGATAAACGATAACGGCCATGTGGTATGGTATGGATGGGACGGCAGTGACTGGGAGGTATACCTGTATGACGGAACCGGCATCACGCAGATTACAAATAACACTTATCAGGACTGGTTTCCCCGGATAAACGACAACGGCTCTGTGGTATGGGAAGGAGATGACGGCAATGACTCAGAAATATACCTTTATGATGGAACAGGCATCACGCAGATTACAAACACTTCTAGCAACCATGCTCCCCAGATAAACGATAACGGCTATGTGACATGGTATGGAGGGGACGGCAATGACTATGAGATATACCGTGCATTTCCGGCATCCCTCACGGTCACCTCGCCAAACGGGGGCGAGCACTGGAATATAGGAGACACCCGCACCATCACATGGACATCATTGAACGCCGGGTCTGATGTCATGATAGAACTGAGCCGTGACGGAGGGATACTCTGGGAGACCTTTATAGCCAGTACCCCGAACAACGGCTCATACATGTGGACCGTGACAGCGCCGCATTCAGCGTTCTGCCTTATGAGGGTAACCTCGATTGACCATCCCGTACTGAGCGATGAAAGCGATACAGAGTTCGTCATCATAGACACGGCCGCGCAGTACATTACCGTCACCTCCCCCAACGGAGGAGAGGTACTGCCTGTGGGGACAGGCAAGAACATCACGTGGATATCTTCAAATGCGGGAGAGCTGGTCACGATAGAACTGAGCCGTGACGGAGGGACAAGCTGGGAGACCATCACGGCCGGCACCCCGAATGACGGCCTCTATGTCTGGACGGTGACGGGGCCGGCAGCGCCTGTGTCTGTCTTAAAGATAACCTCAAATGACTATCCTTCCATAAGCGACCAGAGCGATGCTGCCTTCAGGATTGACTCGGCACTGCGCTCCATAATGGTCACAAACCCGGGTGGGGGAGAGACATGGAGGATCGGGGAGTCACAGAACATCACGTGGACGTCCCTGAATGCGGGGGCGCAGGTCACGATAGAGATGAGCCGTGACGGGGGCTCCAGCTGGGAGACCATCACGGCCGGCACCCCGAATAACGGCCTCTATGCCTGGACCGTAACCGGGCCGGAATCCAGCACGTGCACAGTAAGGGTAACGTCTGTTGATTATCCCTATATAAGCGGCGAAAACGACACGGACTTTTCGATCATCGAGGACCGGTACCTCACGCTCACCTCCCCGATTGGCGGAGAGGGGTGGATCGTGGGTGAACTGGAGTGGATCACGTGGGAATCTGCCGGGATAGGCCCGTGGGTAACGATAGAGATGAGCAGGGACGGGGGAGTGACGTGGTCACAGATCGCGGTTCATGACGCAACCGACGGGTCCTTTCCGTGGGTGGTAACAGAACCGGATTCCACCAGGTGCATGATACGGATAAGCGGCGGCGGCTTTCTTGATATGAGTGATGATTATTTCACCATTGCAGCGGAACGGTCAATAACCGTAACCTCCCCGAACGGTGGAGAGAGCTGGGTGATAGGGGAGACGAAGGACATTACATGGACATCTGTAGGGGCAGGAGATTCCGTAATGATACAGATAAGCAGGGACGGGGGGACGTCATGGGGGGAATACATTACGTTTTCGACCGACAACGATGGTGTATATCCCTGGGTGGTAACAGGCCCTGAATCTTCAGAATGCCTCATACAAGTCAGGTCATTGCTCTACGGGGTGTCCGACACGAGCGATGCTAATTACACCATTACCGCCACAGCTCCAGCAGATCCTGTACCGGACATAAAGGCCAACGGATTAGACGGGCCGATTACCGTAAGCAGTACTGAAACAGTGGACATAACCGTGGCGCTTGATTGCAACACTCTGTGCAGTGACGACGTAGACTGGTGGGTAGTGAACAAGACACCTTTTGGCTGGTACTATTACAAAGTATACGCTGAACTTTGGAAACCCGGCTTCAATGTCACCTATCAAGGGTCTCTCTTTGACCTGAAGCCTTATACTGTATGGTATGCTCCGCTCCTAGCAGGAACGTATACGATCTATTTTGGTGTTGATACGATTATGAACGGATCGCTGGATATGGGCGATGTCTATTATGACAGCGTGGTGGTTATTGTGGAGTAAAAAAAGAAAAACAGAAAAGAGCGTACTGAAAGGGCTGGTTCTTCCCAAGCCCCTCTTCTTTTCAGCATCACACTTTCATTTGGAAATCATTAATTCATCAGTCAATGGGGGCTAATGATAAGTGGCATGCCCCGTAGTTCTCGCTAAGCAGGATACTTCGGAATTCTTTGGCAGGTTAATAGGTTTTGAAGAGTGATTTTAAATATATTTATATCTTATCTTTTCAAAAGTATTTTTCAGTTGTATCTTTAATTCTGCGTGTCCTTTACCACCCTTTAGGAAAATCTCTCGACGCTTAGCGTCGCGTTGATTAAGATATGACTCATAATAAACAAGCAATAATGGCCGGCGATTCTTTGTTGACAACACATAGCCTTTATTATGTTTTTCAATGCGCTTTTTTAATTCTGGTGTAGAACCGATATACAATTTCCCATCCTTTTTGCTGTATAAAATATAAACATAATACATAAATATATTATGTAGTGGAACGCTCAGCGTTCCTTTTTATTATACTGTTTAATGAGATGTGGTGGGACGCTGAGCGTCCGCTTTAACCACGCTTAGCGTGGTGCCGAAGGCGGGATTTGAACCCGCACGGTCGTAATGACCACCAGACCCTGAACCTGGCGCGTCTGCCGGTTCCGCCACTTCGGCACTAAATTCAGCTATTAGTTGTTAGTTCATAGTTGTTAGAATAAAAACTAAAAACTTTTTAGGGGGATTTGAAACGGGTTATCTCCTTCCACGCGCATTAATTTCAACGGCTCTCCTTCCAGTACAAAGACCGAAATACCGCGGTTCTTTATGCCTTTACCGTCAATAACCCATTCTCCATGCCAGTTCATATGAACCATTACAGATGAGGCGGTTATGCGAACCATACGCGGCACAAAAGATAACTCAGCGCTCTCAAAAGAAAGCTGTTGAACAATATCTTCCCATGGCCTAACCGATAAATTTTTTGGCAACGTGTTCCGGTCTTTCTCCTCATAAGCTGTTTTTATGGCATTGATTTTATCAATGGCTTCTGACGCTATAAGGGAATCTGCAGATGGTTTTACCCTGTCTTTGCTGTTGCAGCCGAGAAATATGAATGCCAGAATGATTAAAATTGTACCAGTTTTTTTCATGTTTATTATGTGCAATAAATACTTGAAATAAGAAATTGTACATTTTCGTTGAGAGTTTTTCAACTTGCTGTATTGATTCGATTGTTCATGCCGGATCACATCTGTCCAAAATAATATAAGAAGAAGGCGGGCTTGTCCGCCTTTATAGCATTTCTGTCTTGGACAGCGCTGATGCCGGATATATAAAAAAAACCCCATGCCGATTTTTCGGCACGGGGTTGACAGGTCAGGTTATTGCTTAATGTATTTCCTTGGTTTTCTGAAATTTATAGTCTTTGTTACTTTCTTAATCGGTTCCCAATGGTCAGGCTCATATTCAAAGAGAAACGTCGCCTCCACAGTCACTGATTTTACGTTCTTGTCAAGGACAATTACGTCTGTTCTCATGTCAGGTATTTCAGGTTCAAGACCGAGATTTACGTTTGTGGCAGCCGTGATGTCCCACTGCCTGAGTTCTACCCATTTACCCCCTTCAAGCCAGAGGTTCCAGTTTTCGTATTTTCTTCTTTCGGTGTGTATCACTTTGCCGTTCTGATCTTTTGCGGTCACTTCCAGCGCCGCTTTCGGTATGTATACTCAGCCATTTGGCAGGCCGTGGCCTGAATGACTGGTCACATTTACATCCAGGCACAGCGTCGGGGTCAGCTCGTTTTTGTAGTTATTGATGAATTGGGTATCTTCTGCTTTAATCTCAATATCTATAGCGCTGGCGAAAAAGTCCTTATCATGAACTCCCGGGAAGTAGTGGCCCCTGGGGTTGTCAGGATCATTATCTTCGCGCGGCATGTGGCAGTCCTGGCATCTCTCTTTACCGCCTTTCAATGCATAATTTTCAATGTAGCTTGTATAGAGTGTTTCACACTGCCAGAACGGTACACTGTCCGGACAGCCGTGGTGACACCTTGCACACATCTTAACGGATGCAAGATAATCGGATTTGATTGTCTTGGTGATTGTCCCGATGTTCATTTCCACTTCATGAACGGGTTCTTCAGGATCCTGTTCTCCACGTGGACCGTAGATGGCAAGCTTTTCGGGCTTGTTGGCCCAGTAACCGTCTTTCAGGGCGAACATGTTATGACATCCGTAGCAATTGAGGTTGAGTTTTGAAAGCTCTTTTTTTGCAGCATCTCTTTTTGATTTATCGGGATCATCTACAGACTGGATTATCATATCGATGATCTCTGAAACCAGCTCATCAGTAGCATATTTAATATGTGGAGCATGGCACCACAGACAGTGGCTCTTAATGGCCATCTTATCCAGGTGATCTTCCTTCTCAAGCCCTTGCTTTATGAATGTCCTCCACGTCTGAAGTACACGCTCGGTACTGAAAGCCCTGGCGTGCCCCGAACGGGTCCATTCTTCATAGATTTGTTCGTGGCAGTCGGCACATACCTTGGTATCGAATTTCTCTACCAGTTCATCGAGAGATGAAATGAGCGTTTCTCCGGGTACTGTAGGACCGTGTGCGCCGGGAGTTGTTCCGGAGGCATCAGCAGAAAAAGGGATAAGAGCTAATGCGATGAGCGAAAATAGTGTCAGCAAAAATCTCATACAAACCTCCTTTTCTTAAATATTTTTACTATACCCCCAGATTTAATTTGCTCTGTCAGAAACTCATATGGGGGAAATTTAAATGGATTTTACAAAAGCGCATCTCATTATAAATCAAGAAATGCGATGCCTGTCAAGATAATATTGGTAATATTCGAATTAAAAAAAATTATTGATTGAAAAAGATGGGGGTGAAGTGCTGTGATTTATATTATGTATTTGTTGAAATACCATCTTTAAAAATAATGAGATGACCATGCAGAAAACGGGATGTGTCCCTGTTTTCTTAAATCTGCAATGATTGCCTCTCACTTGCGATAATCGTTATACCGGATGAGGGCTCTAAATGAGCGCGCCAGTATGGTTGATCGCTGCCCTTTCCTATATGTACACCTTCTTCTATAACATTGTAACGGTCAACAATTGTTTTATCTAGCCGGCACCCCTTTTTGAGTATAACCTTATCCATTATAATAGAGTCTTTGACTTCTACACCGTCTTCTATAATGACTCCACGCCGTATAACAGAATTCTCTATTTTCGCATTGTTGATAATTATTCCTTCTGCAATCAGGCTATTGGTGATTTCTCCACGTAAAATTTTTGCAGCGGGTAATTCATTCCTTGACGTCCTGATCGGCCATAGATCATTATTCATGTCAAACAGGGGTTTATTACCAAGTATATCCCGATGTGCTTCCCAGTAAGCCCTTATTGATCCGACGTCCCTCCAGTACCCTTGTTCCTCATAGGGTCTTATCCCCGGAACAATATTAGACTCAAAATCATAGACGTAAAGCCCGCTGTTCCCTACAAGACTCGGGATAACATATTTTCCAAAATCGTGCTCTTTTTCCCTTTGTGCGTCTATTAACGCCTCAATCAGGCAATTTGTATTAAAAAGATAATTACCCATTGAGCAGTAAGCACGGTTGGGATCGGTCCGCATGGGAGTTGGTTGTGAAGGCTTTTCCTCGAAACCGGTAATACGCCTGTCATCATCAGCAGCAATAATACCAAAAGCATGTCCTTCCTTTAATGGGATGGGTCTTGCAGCCACTGTGACTTCAGCATTATGTTCTATATGAAAATCTATCATCTGATGAATATTCATGCGGTAGATGTGGTCGGCACCAAAAACTGCGACAATTTCAGGTTTATGGTGTCGAATTAAATTCAGGTTTTGAAATACAGCGTCAGCTGTGCCCTGAAACCAGTCAGGGCCAAACCTCATCTGCGGAGGGACAACGGTTACAAAATGGTCTTGCATGACAGCGGAGAGCCCCCAATTTTCCCTGACATGGTCTATCAGGGATTGAGATTGATACTGCACGAGCAGATAAATGGAAAAGATGCGGGAGTTTGTGAAGTTGCTCAAGACAAAATCAATGATGCAGGTACGTCCGCCAAATGGGACGGCAGGCTTGGAGCGCTCAAAGGTAAGAGGGAAAAGTCTCTTCCCCCTGCCGCCAGCTAAAACTACTGCCAACACCTTAGGATGTGCCATATAATCTTTGTTAAAATCCTTTCATCTGGAATCTTTCGTGAAATACTTTAAATGAACCAGAGTGTAAATTTCAACTGAGGACTGCATAAATTCCAGATCACAAGTGGCAAATTACAAATAAATAACAAATCCATCCTCGCAGCACCGATGCTTCGGGGCAAAGGATGGGATTTTGTTCCGGCCCATCGAGATGGGTCTGCTTCAACACGTTAGTGTAAATATATTCCTAAACGATGGAAAAATGGAAATAAAATTTGGTGGAGGCGCCGGGATTCGAACCCGGGTCCGGAAGCACTACTTCTGAGCGTCTACATGCTTATCTTACTCATTATACTTCGGAATCAGGACCGTTAGTAAGAAAACACCCCTGAATCCTATCCCTTTCAATCTTGCCTGAAGGTCAAGAGAAGCGCCTTAAGGCCAGCCTGTTTTCCGACGCCTCTTCCGGGACACAGGCATTCCCGGAGAAACGCGCTGCTTTTATTTAGGCAGCGAGTGCCAATTCAGTGTTGGCGTTTGTATTTTCTTCTGCCTTTTTTGCGTGATGACAGAAACACGGCATGCAACCCAGACCTCATAACCCCCGTCGAGGCCTGTCGCCCCCTTCAATTTATTATATCACAAAATAGTCACTCCACTCTACGGGCCATAGACAGACAAATACAGATTTATTAGCCCCCGTAAAATAGTAAACATATAACGGGGCAGGCACACGACGTAAAGATATTCTATGTCCCACAGACTTACACAGAAAGTTTATGAAAAATTCTCTCTGCTTGAGGCAGAGCAGTAAGGATGTCATTCCCGGCCCGTATCAATGCATGTGCTCAACTCGATTGGGTATACGGGGTAAACTCCAGCGGGAATCCAGAAAAAGTCTACCAATTTTTCTTCTGGATCCCCAATCAAGTTGGGGATTACACGTAGAGGAAACCCCGCCCTGTGGGCGGGGAGCTTCACTTGACCACGAATGAACACACATATAAAAGATGAGGAAAGGGGGACGAAAGAGCCAAATTAAATACAACTAAGAAAGAAGTAACCCTCTGATTATACACATTTTTTTCCG
>CAYFYW010000156.1:0-2991 GCA_964347425.1 uncultured Nitrospirales bacterium | reverse complement strand
GACTGCATCGGCTGTCATACATCCACAGGGGATACTACCATCGTCAACAGCACGCCCATTGTCTTTAACACGGCTGCGTTCAGCAGTCCATTAGCAGGCGGCAATTTCAATTACGTTCGGACCGATGACACCAGAGGCCACAACGTCGCCGGTATAAAGGTCCAGGACGCTGTTCTGGGACTTACTCCACCGGGAGGGACCGAAATGACATCACAGTTAACCTGTGCCGGAGAATTCGGATGCCACGGGGACCTGGCCGCTGGTAAGGACAATTATGAAGCACTGAATAAGACACACCATACAGATGATTCAGGAGGAATTACCGGGGGCTCCGTAGGACTCAGCTACCGCTTCCTCAACGGAATTTTAGGAAAAGAGGACAGTGACTGGGAACAGGACAATATAAACACGAGTCACAATGAATACATGGGCTCGACAGCCAGCGCAACTGATACTATAAGTTATCTCTGCTCGAACTGCCACGGAAATTTTCACACATGGGTTGGTGGAGCAACAGAAGTTGGAACAACCTCGCCCTGGTTCAGGCATCCCACAGATATTGCTTTGAATGGAACGGGTGAATACGCCAGTTATACATCGTATAGCATGGTGGCGCCCGTAGCCAGACCTGATCCGGATAATGTTGCAGATACAACCCTGGTTGTGCCCGGCACAGACATTATCATGTGTCTTTCCTGTCACCGGGCACATGCTTCTCCTTATTTCAAGATGCTGCGGTGGGATTATAAGAGTTCGACCCTTGCAACAGCTTTATCAGGGTGTGGTGTTTGTCATACAGCGAAGAATTAGTTGGAAGTTAGAAGTTAGAAGTTAAAAGTTAGAAGTTAAAAATTAGAAGTTAGAAGTTAGAAGTTGGAAGTTGGAAGTTGGTTATTGATTGATTGGAGGGAGAATTGAGAATCAGACAGACAGGCCTTCTGGTGACGATTTTGATGTTCGCGCTCATCATCCTGGGCGGGATGTACCCCAACAAGGCAATCGGAGGCACCTATTTGAATACTGCCCACGGAAACAGTACGAGCGGCGTTGACCGCTCTGCTGTTACAGGTTCTCCATACCCCGACGCCAGCCCCTATGCTGTAGGACACTGCGGCCACTGCCATGAAATGCACGCGTCAATTGGGGGCGCTGAACCGCTTCCCACAGGAGACATTCAGAATTACTATTCGCTCTTCAAAGAGAATTTCGGCTCTGATACGAACGAACTCTGCTACGCCTGTCACGAAACCTTTACCTTATCTGGAATGCCAATCGGTTATGGACGTTATGGAATATATCAGGGAAAGACTAAATACAACAATTCCATTCACTTTAATAGTGGGAACATGGTTTGGTCTTCTGACCCCGTTCCTCCTGGCCCTCCCTATGACGACGTGGGCAACTGCCACAACTGCCATAATCCGCACGGATACAGTGACGGGAGCCTCATTCCACACATGCTCTTTGCGCGTGATTCCCAGACGGGCGACAGTCCAGATTATGAGATGGGCTGTGAGGCGTGTCATGACGGTTCACAGGGAGGTATATCAAAAGACATTAAAGCCCAATTAAGTAAAACCTATAGCCACCCTGCTCATGCATATAATAACCGTCATACACTGCCGGAAACGGGTACATCAGAAGGTGGCAGCAGTTTCGGCAATCCGCCAACTTATGATAAAAGGCATTCCGAATGTGTTGACTGTCACAACCCCCATGCCCTTGGACCGACAAACGCCACTCACACCCCTCCGGGAAACACCGTCTCTGACGTTCTGAAAAATGTCTGGGGAGTAGAGCCGGCATGGCCGGGTATATGGACTCAGCCTACAACATTCACGGTAAGGAAACCGCCTGCATATGTAGATGGAAGCCAGTATGAATATCAGATATGCTTTAAGTGCCATTCTTATTATGGACTGGGAACATTGACAAATGCTGTCTCAACAATCATCGGACCATCCGGTACAAATATCACTGACCAGGCATGGGAGTATAATAGAAATAACAAATCCGCCCATCCCGTGGTAGTATCATCAAACAGCCAGACAGGCTCTTACGCGCCAAAGGCCCTGACTGCCGGCCAGATGATCGCGCCCTGGACAGGTGTCGGCAATCAGACTATGTACTGCTCTGACTGTCACGGCGCAGACGATGAGAGCTTTGGTGCAAAAGGCCCTCACGGCTCAACCGCAAAGTACATGCTTAAGGGCACAGGAAAACTCTGGCCACTTGGCAATCAGGGAGTACCGTTTAGCCTTAATGACATATCCGGGATTAATAAGGGCGAATCTCCATATAATGTCCTTAATACTAACTGGTCTTCAACACTGTTTTGTCTTAACTGCCATAATTCTTTCCCCTCATCAGATAAAAACACATGGTCAAACACTGCACACGAAAAGCATGATGACAGGGACTATAGACCTACTCCTGATGGAAAAAAACACAATACTTACTGCATTACCGGCCACTCGGTAGTCCCTCACGGGAATAAGAGGTCAAGACTTATGGTTTACAGGAACGAGCCAGAGCCGTATATCTACCAGTCAGGCGGTTCTACTTATTCAGCCTTATCTGGTTTTAAAAAAGCTTCAGGGCCGTTTACTTATGACAAAACGGATTGTAAATCACCAGTTAATGGATGTAGTGGTAAACATGACTGGGGAACGGGCTTCGACCCATAAAATAGGTGACTGACACTAAATTAGAACTAACTTATTATTTTTAATCAATTAACGATTATATTTGTCTAAAGCTTTCTGTAAAGATGCTTGAACCTATGAAAGGTGAAGTATAAAGCCCCTTTGCTTTCTCAGAATCAAAAGGAGTAATAACAAATTCTCTATATTTTTTCTGACGAATCTTATTGTAAGAGCTGAGAGTTTCATAAAGTGGCAGGGTATCAATTAATATGTTTCGTTCTCCATAGGCATAATATCTATGAGTAGACCATTTATAATCTTTGGCGTCTGTGACAATACCGGCTCT
>CAYFYW010000155.1:0-7861 GCA_964347425.1 uncultured Nitrospirales bacterium | reverse complement strand
CTTTAAGAAACATTCTCCTAAAGGAAAAAATAGCAATTGAGAAACCCGTTGTCTGCATACATCCAGGAGCAGGAGTGATATATAAGCAATGGACAGAGGAAGGCTTTGCAGAAATATCTGACTGGCTTTCCCTTAAGGGTCTTCAGGTGATCTTTGTTGGAGGCAATGGTGAGTTTGAAAAAATCGAGAAAATAACATCCATTATGAAAGGCCCATATCGACAAATCAGGACAAAGGATGTTCAGAGAAAAAATCATGCATACAATCTTGCAGGAAAGTTATCCCCCGGTGAACTGATAGCCCTTTTTGAAATCAGTGCACTTTACATAGGCAATGACAGCGGCCCCCTGCACCTTGCTGCCGCTACAGGTATCCCTGTAATTGGCCTGTTTGGCCCCGCCGATGAAGGGAGATGGGGACCTCTCACTGAAAAATCAGTTGCTTTAAGGGGTACTGAGCCATGCGAAAAATGTACAGGGAAAGACTGTCAATATGACTTCAGATGCATAAGGACACTTTCTGCTAATGATGTGAAAATTGCCATTGAGAGGTTGATTAATAGGTAACAATATTTCCCCTCTCCCTTCCCCTCTCCCCAATGGGGAGAGGGATGGGGTGAGGGGCAGGAGCATGCATGGAAAAGAAGTATGAGAATATGGACAGGATTATTGAATTCGGTATCTATCTCTACATTATCTTCATGTTCCTGTCAAAAGGCGAAGGTATCAGGAATATATTGATATTTGGAAACTTTGGCCTCTGGGTACTGACCCTAAAATACAGGAACAATCTCCATCTGTTGAAAGACCCTGTTTCGATATTGTGCTGGGTTTTCCTTGGAGTTATACCTCTGTCTGTAATATTCTCAATAGACCCTTTATACTCCTTTCTGGAACTTAGAGGTGAACCCCTTAAGATCGCGGTGCTCTATCCTGTCATCGCAACTGTCATGAGCAGCGAACAAAGACTGAGAAGATCTGTTTACGTCTG
Organism: uncultured Nitrospirales bacterium; assembly: GCA_964347425.1. Classification (GTDB taxonomy): domain Bacteria; phylum Nitrospirota; class Thermodesulfovibrionia; order UBA6902; family BMS3Bbin08; genus CAYFYW01. The sequence continues at coordinate 6,871 of CAYFYW010000155.1, read as the reverse complement.
CTTTTTTACAGCATCCCTTATCGTCCTTATCGGCTATTACAGCTATTTTTTTCATGACATACCCGTGCTCAGACCCGATACGCCACTTATGGATACCGGCGGCACGGGGTTTAATAAATTCGCACGATACCTTAATACACTTCTTCCTTTTGCATTCATACTTTTTCTTGTGTGGAAAAAGCCCGGGCTGAAACTGCTCCTTGTTTTTTCATGCCTTACCTCGATTCTCGCCCTTATCCTCAGCACATCAAGAGAAGGGTACATTTCCTTTTTTTGTCTGGTATGTGTATGGGCTATATATATTTCCAGGACGAGGAACCTCAACTTTGCAAGAATTATCGCGTCAATAGCAGGCGTCTTACTCATACTCGGATGCCTGTCGTGGTTTTCATCCCCGGGTGTGCGTGAAAGAATTTCCCCGACATTTGACCACCTGCCAACGTTAAATGAGAGGACGGATACATGGAAGGCTGCAATGTACGCCGTCGTGAAGAAGCCCCTCTTTGGCTGGGGTTATGGCAAGCACATATTCCATCAAGACGAACCGTACCGGGACACACCGCACAAAACAGCTCCCGTAAAGGGACCGCATAACACGTTCCTGAGGATTTTGTTTCTCCAGGGATTTACGGGTCTGATCTCTTATGTTTTTCTCCTGCTCGTTGCAATAAGGGCTTTCTGGAAACAGGCTTTCAAAACCGCGGGGGTCAGGAGTCACGTTCTCGTCGCATGCGTATCCGTTTTAATCGCAAATTATATCGTAAATTCCATGCTCGCAGATCTTGAACTGTTGTCGCGCAATATCGCAGTTGTGCTTGGCCTGGGAATGGCTGCTAAAGGAACAGATGAGGATAGCCATACTTAGAAAAAAATATACCTTTTATGGAGGAGCAGAGGGTTTTACCCAGGGCCTCATCACGCAACTTGCTGACGCAGGCCACGAAATTCATATCTACTCCATAAGATGGTCGGCCCATTTCCACAGGAACATTTCTTTCCATAAAGTTCCTGCCATCACGTTTAACTCATTCCTTAAAGATCTTTCCTTTGCCATTTCTTCCTATCTCATATTAAAGAAACAGAGAAAGTACTTTGATATAATCCAGAGCCACGATAAAACGCTCTATCAGGACGTTTATCGTGCAGGGGACGGTTGCCACGTTGAGTGGCTGAGGCAGAGATGGAAAAGGATGGGTCTTCCCGGGAAAACTTCAATCATGTTTAATCCCTATCACTGGCTTATCCTTTCTATTGAAAGAATGATATTTAAAGGGAAGAGATTCAAGAAGGTTGTTGCAATATCAGAATTAGTAAAAAAGAATATCATCGATAACTATCACTTAAATCAGCAGGATATCAAGGTAGTCTATAATGGCGTTGACCTAAAAAGATTCTATCCAGAAAACAGGGATATTTACAGAGGAGAAATCAGGAAAAAGTATTCAATTACTAAAGATGATTTTGTAGCTCTTTTTGTAGGGTCGGGATTCGAGAGAAAGGGGGTCGAATTTCTGCTCAAGGCTGCAGAACGCGCCTCCAGACCCATAACCCTTCTCATAGTCGGCAGAGGTTCCCGGAAGAAATATAAAAGATTTATAGAAAAACAGCGTGTTATTTTCTGCGGGCCACAAAAGGAAATTCAGGGATTCTATGCAGCTTCAGATGTATTCTTATTCCCCACGATTTATGAACCTTTTGGTAATGTTCACCTTGAAGCATTAGCAAGCGGACTTCCGGTTATAACTACAAAACAGAGCGGCGCCTCAGAAATCATTGAGAACGGGAAACAGGGATTCGTTGTGGAAAAACCCGAAAAGACGGATGAGATAGCTGAAAAGGTCATTCGACTCATGGACAGAAACGTAAATCGCAGGATGAGCGAAGAAGCAAGAAAACTTGCGGAGAAGTTCACCTTTGAAAGGCATATCAACCAGATGTTGGATCTCTATGATGCTGTCACGACGGCATCCCGGAAGGGGTAAAATGCAACTCCCAATTCGTCCCTCATCCCTCATCCCTCGCCATTCGTCCCTTCCCCTTTTCGGCCGTTGACCAATAATTGCTGTGCATGCTCAACCTCTTTCTCACCGGATTAGGGAGTCGTGTATAATGCTGTCCGAGTTTATAACCGAAATATTTGGACAGTGCTTCGCCTATAACATAAGGAAGCCATCTGTATGCCCTGTTTTTCAATAAGTACCTGACTTCCTCTTTTAAAAACAGGAAGCCTGCACTATCAGGCTTTGCATATTTTAATGTCTGCGAGTACATTCTGAGAAAAACCCCTATATCAAAGTTTCTCTGAAACTGCTGCTTCCATGAGTAGCTGTGGGAATGGATAACTCCTGCCTCATGGACGTATGCTATCTTATAGCCACTCGATATTAACTTACCCGCCAAGAGCATATCCTCGTTCATAATCAACTTTTCTGTAAACCCCCCTGATTTCTCAAACTCCTTCTTCCGCACCGCCGAACAGACATTACTGAAAAAAAAGGTCTTAATCCCGAGCTCCGAGATGTCACCCCTTCCCTTCACATTTGAAGTTTCAGGGTAGTTAAAAAATCTTGCAAATCTCTCCGGCGGCTTTGCATCTTCTTTCGGTATCTGCCTGCCGTATGCAGCGGGTATTTCAGGATTCTCAAGCGGTTTTATGAGTTTTTCAAGAAAATATTTGTCAGCAGGCAGGGCGTCCTGTGTTAAAAAGACAAGGATATCACCCACGGTATGTGTAACAGCCAGATTTCTCGTTCCTCCATGGTCAAAATCCTCCCTGTTAATTATTATCGTCTTTACGCCATGAGACTCGGCAATCTTGATGGTATTATCTGAGGATGAGGAATCGATTACAATTATCTCGCAAGGGGTCGACTGTTTTATTAAGGATGAAATGAGATCGTGAATATTGTTCTCAGCGTTACGTGAAGGGATGATGACACTTATCATACTAATCGCATTCTAGACAACTTGCCGCGGCCTCTTAAAGCGAAATAATAACCTGTCATAGAATTTCCTTCGTAAGGAGCCCTGTGGCAACATCCTCTCCTTACCTCTGTAGAATGCCATAGCTGCTCTCCATGCAATGCTGCCCATTATACCGTCAAGCCCCGTCTTTAATTCCCTATTATATTCTCTTTCTTTCTCTATGACTGTCTTCAACTCCTGTATCTCTGTATCACTGGCTGTTAACATCTCGCTCTTTCTCCTTAATTCAAACAACAGCTCGTCCACAGACCTGAGTTTTGACAGAAATATCTCTGCCGGCTCTTTTTCCTTTAATCCATAAGTTACCCAATTAATTATTTCACTCTTATCTATGGGTTTAGAGATTATCCAGAACGCCTCGTAAAATTTATCCTCTCTCGTAAAGAGTGACCGAAATCTGCTAAGCCCTTTCACTGCTTCTGAAAACAATTCAGGGATGTGAAACAGGCTGAAGTCATATTTTAAAATTGCCTTTTTCTTGACATCTACGACGCTAGATATATCAACCAGAAAATTAAACCTGATTGTCTCATAAACCTCATAAAATACGACTCTCATGCCCTGTGTTTTCCTTAATATCTCTAAAGCTATTTCTGAGACCGCTATATGGTCATCATGATAATCTACAGGTGGAGGTGAAAAAATGATATCAGGCTTGACTTTTTCGACAATATCTTCAACTCTGACCTTGATCTCATCTTTGTATGATGTTAATTCCCCATCTGTAAAACCTAAGAAATAAGCCTGAGTGACTCCAAGGAGCTTTGAAGCTTCTAAAAACTCCCGCTTCCTTATGTCAATAATATTTTTATTCTCACCCGTAAACACATGAGAAATATTCCCACCATCAGAGATTACAGCAACTTGCACCTCTATCCCCTTTGATGTATATAATGCTATCGTACCTCCACATCCCAATGTTTCATCGTCAGGATGAGGTGCAAGAACAAGAACTTTCTTGGCATCAGGCAAAGAATATTCTGGATTTGCTACGATACTCCCAAAATCCTGGCTATCTGTTTCTTCCATTGTCCGATATCGTACTCCTTTTCTACAAGTTCTCTCCCTTTTTTGACTAAATACTCCTTCATGTCATTATCCGACCTTAAGAATTCTATTTTCTTCAGTGCTAATCGGACAACATTTTCCAAACCAGTAGAAAACTCAGGTAAAAGCAATTCGTTGAATGGTTTATCCTTATAAATTGTCTTTGCAATCCCCATGTTGGTTGTAACAACAGGTAGCTCGCAAGCCATCGCCTCAATGATCGCATAGCCAAATCCCTCGTATCTTGAAGGAAAGAGCATAAAATCGGCCGCTGAAAATATTTCATTCATATTTTCATGTTCAACCTGCTCAATAACACTGACATTGACCAACTGCGGCACGGCATCTTTTTCGCTGCCCGTTCCCAAAACCATAACCCAATAAACATCAGGCATCTTCATGATAACGCCTTCAAGAAGATCACACCCTTTCAGTATATCCCATCTCCCAACATATAAACCAACAAATGCGTCCTGAGGTATATCCCATTTCTTTCGTGATAATACCTTATCGGCCTTTATAAAGCGTTCAGTATCAATGCCATTAGTAACAACCATCACATCATCAAAGCTATAATATCTCTTTAATTCATCCCTCACGCACTCGCTGACCGCTATCTTTGTCCTGTTAAAGCCGCTCACTGATTCACCGAGTTCTCCCCATAGAAATTTCCATTCCAAATATTGGCACAATGGAACTACATCCTTAATTTCATCAGCAAAGCCCTTATGCGTTGAATGAAAAATATTGAAAGTATTTATGCCTGGAGGGAAATAGCCAAGACCATAAAAGCCATTTGCAATGACCATGTCATAATCTTTCTCAAGTTCAAGAAACCTTTTACCGGTCTGATAGAGCTTCCCAAGATAGTCATTATGAAAACCCCGGGTCCCATCATCACCTATATGGTATATATCGCTCTGAACATCGTGGCTTATCAATAAATCAGCGAGCATAACAGTATATGTTTCAATCCCGCCCCGAAATTTGAATGGATTAAACGCCGTTATGATTGCGGACTTTCCCCTCACACTTCCTTCAATCGAGATCCCGCAGTTGACTGATTATTTCTAAGGGGAACAAATACGTATACATATATGGAAGAGCTTTTTGTTCATCACAGGTTCTTACAAAAGAGGCAATATCATTTTCCAGGAGGTATCTATAGCAGCCCTGACAGAAAGCTGCACGGTTCTTATATAGCCGCAATTTAATCTCTTTTGCATTCTCTGAAAACCATATGTCCGTAAATCTTTCATGAAAAACATTCCCTAGAATATATCCTCTGTCTATCTTCTCGTAATTCGTGTTATCCTCGTGATGATGACAACATACAAACATATCACCCGCCGGATCGACAAGACAGTAGTAAAAAGGAACCAGGCACAATGAGGGTAATCGACGATGGCTCAAATCATAGAAAGCCAGATCATCATAGCTGTGCACAGCAGACGGCAAAAAGAGTATATTTTCCTTCTCACAAAAATCCATTATATCAGGGACGTGAAAGACATTGGCTCTCTGAATCACTGGAACAATCTCGACATGACAGCCAGCCTCTTTTGCCTTCAATACATTCTCTTTTATGACCTCTACATTCCCTGGACCGCGAATAACACGATAAATATCAGGATCAAGGGCATCCACAGAAAATTTAATCCTTTTTAACTTCTTTAATTTATCCACCGAAAGCGGGACACAGCCGCTTGTTAACGCCACTGTTGACATATCCTCAACCATGTCTAAAATCTCATTTATGTTACGATGAAGAAATGGTTCTCCGCCGCTAAGTATAATCAAACGAGTTCCTATTCTCCTCAGGTCTTCCACAACCTCTCTAACCTTGCCTATAGGCATATCTGTCTGATTCCATTCATATTTCCGGCATGTCTGACACTTGTTCACACACCTGTTTGTTATATTAAGCTGAATTTCCGAAGGAACACACGAGATATCAAGTGTGCGATAAAAATTCCATTTAGCCTGATCCACAATCGTCTGGAACGTGACACCACAAACCGGCTTTATCAATTTTTGGTCCAGTATTTTCGCCAAGCGATTCACTAAATCCCTATTTACCTGAAACTTATTATTTAACTTATTATTTATCAAATACGCAGGACTCATAGGTATTTTGAAAAAACGCAGTAACTGCTTCTCTTCCATTCGAAAGTCGACTACACTATCCAACGGGCTGAAATCTACATGCAATGATGGATCAGTTTCATATAACTGATTAGGATGAAAACCCTGCTCCGTAAGCAATTTCGAGGTTTTCCCTGGGTCTATTAGCAGAGAATTCGTCGAAAAATAGTCCTTCAAGTTGCGAAAAATTGAAATATTCCGGAAACCCATGTTAGAATTATAACAATTATTGCGTCAATCTATCAAACAACTGAGATACGCATAGAAAGCTGTTATTTTACATACTTATCAATCTCGCGATTTGACAATACATGGGCGTCTTGCAAAAATTATTAAATATCTCTCAAAGCAAAAAAAAATATAAAGACTACGAGTATCCGGTAAATGTGTTACTGGAGGCTACCAATGCGTGTAACCTCAGGTGCAAGATGTGTTTCATCTGGGGAGAAGGGGTAAGCAGGCACAGGCACGTAGGTTTTGTCGACGAAAAGGTCTGGAGAGCAGCAATTGATGAGATTGCTGAATGGCCAACAAATGTAACTCTGGATTTGCATGGAGCGGGGGAGCCCCTGTTGCATCGTGATTTTTTTACCATTGCTGCTTACGCCAAAAGTAAGAAGAATATCTCGATAGGCTTCCTTTCCAATGCGACGCTCCTCGATGATAAAAAGTCAAGAGCGGTCATAGAAACTGG
>CAYFYW010000154.1:0-3547 GCA_964347425.1 uncultured Nitrospirales bacterium | reverse complement strand
CACTGCGCGAATGGAGAAAAAGGTTTTTCGCCTGTATCAATGATATTCGAATGATGGGATATTCCGAGGAATTTATAAAGATGTGGGAATATTATCTCTGTTACTGCGAGGCAGGGTTTGCAGAGCGATACATCGGTGATGTTCAGATGCTTTTTACAAAACCCCTTTCACAAAGACCGTCGATCCTGCCGGACCTGTAAAGAGGCAACAGGATATGTTCCGGAGACTTATAAACGTTGCAGGGTTTCAGACAGGCTGGTTTGCAGCAGTGCTCGGTGCCGGCAATGACATGCCCTGGCTCGGCCTGATTGTTGTGCCCATAGTCCTGTTAATCCATGTTCTTCTTTCTTCACAGAGAAAAGCTGAAATCAGTTTTATTGCTCTTGCCGGCTTCATCGGTTTCTGGGTAGATACGCTGCTTGTCTATGCCGGCGTCTTCACTCCCGTGCAGTATCTTTCACCTGAACCTTTCAGCCCCCCCTGGATGGTTGCGCTCTGGATGGGGTTCGCCACATCCATTAATGTATCTCTTAAAAAGCTCCACGGAAGGTATGCTCTTTCAGCCTTACTCGGTGCTTTTGGGGGACCTTGCGCTTATTACGGAGGAGCAAAACTGGGGGCCACGATTAGTATACCCGGAGCCATCGACTTGTTAGTGCTGGCAGTGACATGGGCCGCTGCTGTTCCGGTGCTTTTCTTTATTGCATCTGGTATAAACAAGAACTATTCAGCAGAGAGAAGTTGATCGTTTATTGATCAGTTTTGTCTTATTCCTTTGGATTCGACAGAGGATGAGCAGATCGTACAAGTACTGTCTGCTGTCGCAAACCCCAAGAAAGAATGGTCGCATTCCGCAGCTTTCTGAGCAATCATGTGAGCAGTGCCTTGAAAATGTTCGGTTCTGAGAAGCTTCGGCTGCTGATAAACATTCAGCTTTGCCGTGAGCCAGGTCCAGAATGACAGGGGGATCGTTGCCAGGCAGAAGATCCGCTCTTTCATATTGAGTCTTCCTGTTTCCAGAGCGATCTTTTTCAGGAACTCTTTTGCTTCGGCTCTTCTTTCTTTATTGGGTCCAAAGAGAATCGCAGGGTAAAGAACTGGAACTGCGCTTCTCACATATTCTTTCATGTTCTGAGCCCGGCCTCTCAGGAGCGGGTTTTTCGAGTCTTTCAAATTGCGGTATCCCTCAAACCAGACTCGTAGAACACGAAGCAGGGAAGGTCCAAGGGTGTCAAAGTTTTTTCGGTAGAGATCACTCTGAAGTTGTTTCAGCTCATCAGGGGAGAAATGAGGATGCCTGCAATGCATCGAAAATCCGTCAAAAGTACGATAATCGGGATTGATGCGATACTCGGGAAGGTAACGGTTTTCTTTCAGCATCCGATTATACAGGGGTGTGCCCGGGAACGCAAAATAAATGAGGACCTGCCAGAGAGCTGGTCCGAGTCCGGTGATCATCCGGAACTCTTCCATAACCTTGTTTCTGTCCTGATAAGGGAACCCTATGATCATGGATGAAAGAAGAGCAACACCCCGGGATTTCAGAGTTGAATAGAGCTCTGCAAGGGACTTGCCCTTCAGTTTGCTGAAATTGGATTCGGTGCCCTCAAAGGCAGTCCAGAGGATGTCAAAGCCCATTTCAGCAATCTCGTCTGCAGTAAACCTGGATAGACCACGCACACTTCCGAATCCCATCATTGACAACGGCTTGCCACCTTCACGAACACACTGAAGAAATTCCCTCGCCCTTTTCTCGTGCAGAAAAAAATCCTCGTCAATTACAATAAAACCGCTTAATCGGTCTCCCGCCTTTTCGGCCTTCTTTTCCATATTTCGAATGAGATTGTAGAGCTCATCACCGCTTTTTACAAAAGGAACATATCTTCGCTTGAAAAAATGAGAGGTGCAGCAGAAATCGCAGCCGTTGGGACAGCCTAGTCCTCCGGTAATATGCGCTACTTTTGTGTTTCTGGCATAAGAGTATACCCGTGGTGACTCAATCGGTGCATAAGGGTGAACAAAAGGTTTTGATGTGTCTTCGCCAAGCAGCCTACGCATGAAACCAATTCCTTCCTCCCTGCATATAAGGTCGCAGTAAGGAGCAAGCTCTTCATCGGAAAGCACCGTTCCATATCCGCCAAGGATGATCGTAGCTTTGGGATTTTCTTTTCTAATCAATGCAGTTATGCGCCGGAGCTTGTGAAAGGTGGCGACGACAAAGTTGATACCGATGTAGTCGTATCTCCGGCTCTTGAGTTCCTTGATGAACTCCCGCTCTGCGGGGTAATGGAGGACAACGGAAGGGGCTTCAATATTTTCAGCAATATAGTCAAGTCCCCAACATCGGATTACCTGGCGGTAACTGAAGATGCCCTGCGCACGGGTTACCTGTGCATGAAACAGTTCTGCACCTACGGAATCGCCTTCGCCTTTTCCCCCGAAGGGACGACAAACGGTTGTCAGCAGTATATTAGGTTTTGCCACAGTAACTCTTCATTGTATATGGGATATCAGCTCTTATGTGCTCTCTACCATAACTCAAGTTCCATAATTATCACTAATGCATCGATCTTATTGAAAGAAAGTTAGTATACAGACAATTGTATGACATGAACATATGCGATTATGTGTATGACTTGAGCTGTCCTCCATGCACTCGATTGTGATACTATTATATTGTAAGAAGTATGAAAATGCATAATGTTATTTCACTGGCGTCTCAGCCTCATATACAGAGGCTGGATTGGTGTACGTATCGCCTGACTGCCTCACAAATACTCCCGATCAGCCAGGAAGAAGCCTTTGCTTTTTTTGAAGATCCCCGCAATCTCTGTGATATAACCCCGGTATGGCTCGATTTCTGCATGCTGAATAAGGAAAGAACGACAGGCGTGTCCGAGAATGCCGAGTTTGAATATACAATACGGTTCCTTGGAATAAAGATGCTTTGGAGGAGCCGTATCACTGATTATAAGCCTCCGGAACAATTTACGGACATACAGTTGAAGGGTCCTTATAAATCATGGATCCATGTTCATATTCTCGAAGAAATCCCGGAGGGGACCCTCATGCGTGATGAAGTTACATACCGGATGTATATGCCGGCTTTACCGCTTCACTGTCTTTTGATCAGAAAAAAACTGATGGACATTTTCAACTACAGGTCAGCGAAGATGGCAACATGGGCAGATCAGTTGAAATAGGACGAAATTGTAGGTGCTTTCATTAATCTTTACAGATGTTATCAGTCGTTCTGTGCAGGCTTCAGAACGGTGTGAGTATCATGCGCTGCTTCGATAATGACGATCCCGAGATATCCGTCGACAGATACACGGTCTCCGTTACTGATAATTTCTGTCGCCCCCGCGATGCCTGTGACACAGGGCAGACCATACTCCCGTGCTATTATAGCCCCATGTATTAGCATTCCTCCCCGCCGCTCTATAATGGCACTTGCAAGAGGTACCACAAAGGTCATATTGGGATCTATGGAATCACAGATCAGCACCTCGCCTTTCCTGAAATTCATCAAATCTGATACATTTCT
>CAYFYW010000153.1:0-1881 GCA_964347425.1 uncultured Nitrospirales bacterium | reverse complement strand
CCATTGTTCTGGGCAGATTTCCATCGAGATCTTTCGATATATTTATTTTTGATAAAGTCTTCAGATAGAGAGACGGGTTTTTCATTGAAAAGGCGATGGTTTTATCAAGGATATCATTTACGTCTGTAACCACGAATTGTGGTTTGGGCGGTTTGGCAAAATTAAGGAGGCTCTTCAGCAGCATTTGGATTCGCTTGATCTCCTCAACAGCTTTTAACGTAAGAACCCGGTCCTCTTCCGGCATACTCAGTTCTTCTACGAGCACTTCCACCGATACCTTAATGCCTGCAAGTGAGTTTTTGATTTCATGAGCAAGCCCTGCCGCCCATTCCCCGACTATCTTCATCTGTTCAGTCCTTCTCAAGGCCTCATATATCTGCTTGCGTTCCGAGATATCCCTGTCAAAGGCCAGGATATATTTACGGTCCATATACTGCAATAATCCGGCGCTGATCTCAACAGGGAATACGGTTCCGTCTTTCTTCCGGTGAGTTATTTCTGCCTTGATCCACTTTCCGTTCAGCATATCCTTGATGCGTCCGGGGGCTTCTTCGGCCGCATCAGGTGTATCGAGGTCCTTTATCATGTTGAGTTTCAATAGTTCATTGATATCATATCCGTGCATTTCTGCCGCTGCCTTGTTGGCAGATACAATGTTGCCTCTGTTTTCTCCTTCGGCTTCAAGAATGAAGATGGCATCCCCGGCGCTTTCAAAGAGCGTCCGGTAACGATTTTCGCTCTCCTGGATTTTATATATATATTGTTTAAGTGAATCCGACATCTTATTAAGGGCTGTCGCCACTTCCCCGAACTCATTCTTCAGACCCTCTATCCTGTAGTCCAGATCTCCGTTTTCCAATCTTCGCGTCGCCCTTAAAAGCATATTAACCGGTTGTGTAAAACCTCTTATAAAAACGAAGCCTAAGCCCACGGCAATAAAAGGGATTATAAATAAGATCATGTAGAGGATTGTTTTTGTCTCGGCAATCTCACTGAGAGATAACCTGGTCTTATCCTGAAGTTTAATGCTTGACATGCTTACCATATTATTGACAAGAGTGATAATGTGTTCACCTTCTTTGAAGGCTTTATCTTCTATCGCTTCCAGCCTCTTGGTATTTGCCCTGATGGTGAAGACCCTGCTGACCGCCTGTTTATATTCCTTAACATCATTTTTTAAATTATCGAGCTTGTGCTGTATTTTCTTATCGTGATGGCAGCCGAAACAGTTCGTTACGGTCTTTTCCATGTTTAATACATTGACAATCACGGTATCAATGCTCCTTGCATATCGGGTGTTCTTGAGGTTGATGTCAGACTGCGCCCTTTTAATCTGTATTAGTAGATGCTCTCTCAATATTTCAACCTGATGGAGCGTTATCAGATCATCAAGCTTTGATGTTGCAGTTTCAATAGTTGTGATGATATATATACCGCCCAGGAAGAAAATTAAAGAGAAGAGACTCAAGCTGATTATTATTTTCTTCTTCATTAATCATTTATATAATCATAACTGGCAAGATTCAGATTAATTGTTTTTACATAGTCATAGACGCTACGGTAATCATCATCTTTTGTCTCAATAAAACTCTGCGAGCCAAAATTTTCCAATACGGTTCTTCCAACCGGGTCATTGTGCATATTTAACAGTATCTCTTTAAGTTTGTTTTTAATGGAAGCGTCAAGGTCTTTTCTCACCGCCAAGCCGTTCTCCGGCACATCAGGAGATTGTTCAAGCACAAATAATTCATTTTTTATCCTGTCGTCAACATTTGCAAGCCTGTAATACATGGTGTTTTTTGCAGCGCCTATGTCCGCCTTCTTAACCAGGACTTCATAGATTGCATCGGCGTGGGTCCCTGCAAAATAGGTCTCACTAAG
>CAYFYW010000152.1:0-2599 GCA_964347425.1 uncultured Nitrospirales bacterium | reverse complement strand
CGGTATCTGGCGTTGCGTTAAGAAAACCAGGCGCTAAAACGCGAACTGAACGGCAGGTTTGATATTAAACAGATTATAGGCCAGGCACCGGCAATGCAGCAGGTTTTAGAAATGATTCGGAAGGTAGCTCCGACCAAAAGTAATGTGTTGATAACGGGAGAAAGCGGCACCGGCAAGGAATTGGTTGCTCACGCGATACATTCGTTAGGGTCGCAAAACGGCAGACGTTTTATTGCGGTTAACTGCAGTGCGATACCTGAGAGCCTGCTTGAGAGCGAATTGTTCGGTCACAAGAAAGGAAGTTTTACTTCCGCTTTTGAAGATAAGAAGGGGCTCTTTGAATGCGCGCGGGGCGGGACTCTGTTCTTGGACGAGATCGGTCACATGCCGATGAGCTGTCAGGTGAAGCTGCTGCGGGCGGTGGAACATAGGCAGATAATACCGGTAGGTTCTACGGAAACTGTTGATATTGATTTGCGACTGATCGCTGCCACGAATAAAGACCTGGCTAAAGAAATCAAAGCGGGTTTGTTTCGAGAGGATTTGTATTACAGGATGAATGTTGTCGGTATCCATCTTCCCCCTCTGCGCGAGAGGAAAGAGGACATTCCACCGCTGGTTGAACATTTTATAAAGAAATATAACGCCGAGATGGGCAAGCAGTGCAGGGGAGTCGGTGATGACGATATGCGGCTCCTTATGAGTTATGAGTGGAAAGGCAATATAAGAGAGATGCAGAACGTGATTGAGCGAGCGGTGATATTTGCCGAAGATGATGTTATAAAAATTTCTGACATTGGATTGATAGGGTCCAAGGCGATAGGATTGGATGAAGAACACGAGAACCTGTATGCTGCTGTCAAGGCTTACGAGAAACAACACATCTGCCGGGTGCTGAACAGGTGTAATTGGGATAAAGTTGAGGCAGCGAAGGCTTTGGATGTTGGTTTGTCCAGTTTGTATAGGAAGATTGATGAGCTGGAAATTAATGCCGGCAAGCGTATAAAGACAGCGAGAGCGGGATGAGTCTGAGCGTTTTTAAGATTTTACTGCCTTTACCGCCGCAAACGAATAAAGTATGCCGTACAGAGGCTATTCCTCTGTAAACGTGGTATTTTCCGATGGTTAGAGATAAAAATATGGATTTCCGCAGGACAATGTGTTATAAAGCCATTTGTGATATATTTTTCAGGTAAAGCTGTCTAATGAAGATTAGCCAAGCTACAGGTTATGCTTTACACGCTATGATATATATGGTCAGGCATATTACGCAATTGCCTGTCACGACCAGTACCATAGCTAAAGCGGAGGGGATTCCACCGGGATATCTGGCCAAGATATTTCAACGGTTGGTAAAAGCACATCTTGTGAGGTCCGTAAGAGGTCAGAAAAGAGGATACGTTTTTGCAAGACCACCGGAAGAAATCAACCTGCTCGAGCTATTTGAAATCATTGAGGGTGGGCCGTTATTCGAGGATTGTTTATTGAGACACTGCGAATGCGGTGGGACACCAGAGAACTGCGATATTTACGCCCAGTGGTTCAGTGCCACAAGGAAAATCAATCAGTTACTTGCCGAAACAAGTGTGGCGACCATCGCCTGGAACCATCCCCAGCATCGTTTTTGCAGCTTATCTGAATCGCTTGAGGCCGCAAAAAAGAAAGCAAGGGCAAAGGTAGTCAAGCCAGAAACAGAAGTTGTATAGTTCAGTTGAACTTCAGCCAAATGTGTCAATTAGGGCGGTATCTGATAGACATATATATGGAATAAATTATTTTGGCATCTTTGTCCCACATGGATTTGTAAATCGAACACCGCATATGACCCACAACCCAATCGAAGTTTTCTCCATCACCTTCAATATATTTAAACCCAAAATATCCAATTCCTGTTTAGTCTCCTTTAGTATAGTAGTATAGTGTTTTTTGCAACCCTCGTTTGTGTTTCCGGATAGGCTCTTCCTTAACGACATCGTTGTCTTGTTTAATAAGTATTTTTTGAAAAAAATAAAAAAATTGCAAGATTCTCATAAATGGGAATACGTGCTGGACGAGCCATTCAACGCTTCGATAAATCGAAAGCTGATAAATACCACCAATCTTTTTTGTTACGCTTTGGCGGCTTCATATTATTCTGTGGTTGGTGGTGCTGCAGTTAAGCGGTAGAATGGAATTGTCATAATTGTGAGAAAGGATTGAGTGGCCGGTTAGGTTGCAGAGTAAGGCTTGTACCGAATAGTCTGCTGAACATTAAAGTGCCATACAGCTTAAAGCTTCTGTTGATAAAGTGGATTGCCGAATACTGTAAACACTTCTGTTTGTTTTACTTTGGCCATAAGGTTCGACTAAATCATAAGGCGTAGATTATAAATCAGCTCTGATAAGCTTTGGAAAAGGCTGCTTAATTTGACAACTTAGGCAGTGATACGGCGGATTAAATCAAGTCTTGATTCTGGTAAGTTAGTTATTACCAACATAAAGTTATAAAGTCTGTATTAAAAAGCACTGTTTACCTCGATTTTATCAAGGTTTAAGCTCCATCTAAATATTCTCATAATTGAGAAATATACTACTTCTTATCGATTGATTGGGCCTATAG
>CAYFYW010000151.1:0-1693 GCA_964347425.1 uncultured Nitrospirales bacterium | reverse complement strand
TATATGGCGTTCAGATTTTTTCGTATGACATAACCGAACGTAAACACTCAGAGGAACAGATTAAAAAGCATCTTGACCGCATAACTGCCCTGCATGAAATTGACAAAGCCATAAGCTCCACACTGGATCTGAAAAACACACTGGATATTCTGCTGGATAAAGTGCTTGCCGAACTGGGCGCTGATGCAGCGGACGTTCTCCTATTCGATTCTCGTCTTGAGACGTTAAGATATGCTGCAGGGCGTGGATTTCACACTCAGACTTTTCAAAAAACCAATGTACCGTTGGGAGAAGGATATGCCGGCCTTGCTGCCCTGGAACGCCGTCTTACTGCCATTCCCGATCTTACAGCTAAAGGAGTTGACCCTTTCCCCGAGTCATTCAAGGACGAGGGTTTTGCTGTATACTTTGCACTGCCGCTCATCGCAAAACGTCAGATAAAAGGCGTTATCGAAATATTCCACCGCAAACAGTTTAAGTCAGATCCCGATTGGCTGAACTTTCTTGAGGTTCTTGCACATCAGGCCGCCATTGCCATTGACAATGCTTCACTTTTTGAAAATCTGCAGCGTTCCCACACCGAACTCATGCTGGCCTATGACGCCACAATAGAAAGCCTGTCACGGGCGCTTGACTACAGGGACAAAGAAACAGAGGGTCACTCCAGGCGTGTTACCGATCTGACAGTAAAAATTGCCCGCGAAATGGGTATTGAAGAGGGAGAATTGGTACATATACGGCGCGGCTCGCTGCTGCACGACATCGGCAAGCTCGGAATTCCTGACAGAATCCTCCTTAAGCCCGGCAATCTAACCGGAGAGGAAATTGAAATTATGGAGAAGCACCCTGAGATGGCGTATGAAATGCTCCATCCAATTAGCTTCCTTCGCCCTGCGCTTGATATCCCACATTATCACCATGAAAGGTGGGACGGTACAGGTTACCCACGCGGGTTAAAAGGCGGGCAAATCCCGATTGCGGCACGCATCTTTTCCGTTGTGGATATCTGGGATGCCATGTGTTCAGACCGTCCTTACCGGCCTGCGTTGCCTAAAGAAAAAATACGGGAGCACATATGGTCCCTCGCCGGCACTCACCTGGACCAGAAGGTAGTTGAAGTTTTTTTGAAAATAGAGTCAGAAACTGTTTGAGACGGTCTTACGATGTCTATGAGGTCAAGGCCAGACTTTTACACATATGTCTTGAACAGCTATTTTATCTTTTGAATTTTTCTAATTATCTCGCTTGTAGAAACTCCTTCCACAAAAGGGACAGTATGCACCTCTTTGACAACGTCCCTGCCGACGATATCCTCTTTTTTCCAGTCAGCCCCTTTAACGAGGACATCTGGCTTGATCTCTTTGATAAGCTCATATGGCGTTTCTTCCTGAAAAAGTGTGATGAAATCGACCATTGAGAGTGCTGAAAGAACCTCTGCCCTCTGCTCCTCTTTAATAAAAGGCCGGTCGGGTTTTATCTTTGACACTGAATCATCAGAATTCAATCCTACGACGAGGATATCTCCCAGGTTTTTTGCCTCTCTGAGGTATCTGATATGGCCAATATGGATGATGTCAAAACATCCGTTGGTAAATACAATCTTTTTACCCTTTCTCTTAAAATCTGAGACTATGTCTCTCAATGCTGACCTATCTATAATCTTATTCTTGCCCATTTTTTCAGCATTTCATGT
>CAYFYW010000150.1:0-3111 GCA_964347425.1 uncultured Nitrospirales bacterium | reverse complement strand
TTGGTTAAGGCAAAGAGGGATATGAAAATAAACAGGAAAGTTTTACTTTTTGTTCCACAGGGTTTTGAGGATCTTGAGGTTGCCGCTTTTACTGATATCCTCGGCTGGACCAGGGTATTGAAAGAGGTAAGGCCTGTGGACGTGGTCATAACTGCCTTTAAAAAGAACATCCGCTCCAAACATAACCTTACAATTAAAGCCCACAAATTGTTTGACAAAGTTAAAGCCGGTGATTATCACGCCCTTGTCATACCTGGAGGGTTTAACGACAGTGGATATACCGAGGTATACAACGAGAAAGTGCTTGACCTGATAAGAAAGGTATATAAAAACGGGGGTCTCATTGCGGCCATGTGTGTGGGTTCGCTGCCTGTTGCCAGATCAGGAATTTTAAGAGGCAGGAGAGCCACAACGTATTCATCAAGCAAACGTCATGACAACCTTCAGATTCTGAGAGATTGCGGCGCAATCCCGGCCAGAAGAAGGATTGCTGTTTCCGACAGAATCATTACCAATAGAGGGCCTGATACCGCTGTAGAGGTCGCCTTTAAGTTACTTGAGATGCTGAGCGGAAAAGAGGATATGAAAAAGGTTAAAAAGGCTCTGATGTTTCAATAACCTGAAAACTGCATTTCAACACAGGACAAAAAGGGATAATGCTTGCAAACTTGAGACAGGCCCTGGTAGTCTGGCTCATCAGGAAGATTCAGAAATATGGTCCGCATAAGGTTCGTGTTTTGGGAATCTCCTACGAGATTTCTCAAGAGGTATTTAATCCAAAGTTTTATTATACGAGTGAGTTTATGGCAAAAAACATAAACGTGGCTCCGGAAGATGAGGTATTGGATATTGGGACAGGCTCGGGCATTCAGGCAATTACCGCAGGACAGATATCCCGGAGAGTAGTTGCCGTAGATATTAATTCTAAGGCTGTTCAACTTGCCAGGAGGAACGTCAGGGCCAATGGTTTAGAAAAGGTTGTCTCGGTACTGCAGGGTGACCTTTTTAGTCCCCTGAGTCAGGCGTATAAATTCAGTGTAATTCTGTTTACCCCTCCTTATCTTGACGGTACGCCGAAGACAGATTTAGAGCGTGCCTTATTTGATCCGAACAAAGAGCTTGTCAGGAGATTTTTCAGGGAGGCAAAGGGGTATCTCAAGCCGGACGGGTATGTTCAGATGACTTATTCATCAATTTCAGACCCTGAACTCGTGTTAAAAATAGCGGGCGAACTTGGCTGGGAATCTCAGCTCATGGCCCGGGAAAAGACACTCATGGAAACGTTTTGTATTTACAGGTTAACCCTGAATGAATAGTATAATCACTAACTTTCATACCTGATCGGAATAGATTACGGTTAACACTTTCACCTACGAGTCAATAATTCAGATTGATTAAGGAATTGAGGATTAACAAAGGAAATAAAGCATAACGGCATAGTGACCTATGCGTACCAGTATGATAATTTCATGCAATAAACAGTTTGCAATCTGTAAACTAATCAAAATCAGCACCCTCTCTGATGTTAGCTTTTCTTAGTAAGACCTAACAGTTATTGATAACACCTACTGCTAAACAACTAGATGCTGATGTGTTTTTTGAGGATAGGTCTAAGCTTCTGTGCCACCATTCCATAAGTGCTGTTTTTTTGGGGAAGTTCTTCATCATCTTTAAAAAAGTCATTAACCTTGTCAATAACAATAGTAGGCATAACATCTGTGCAATCTTCAAGCTCACCTAAATGGTCATATAACTTTTCAATAATCTCATCACAGCCACCACATTCGGTATCACATTTTAATATTACAGAAATAAGCTTTGGGACTTCTTTCTTCAAAAGCTCTGGTGCATGTTTTGAGATAACCTTTTTTTTCTTTGTCATGCTATCCCCTTTCCTTAAATACCAAAAGAGTGACTATTGTAAGGGAGGAACAACGGAAAGCCGACCGCCCCCTCCTTATTGAATATCAGCTAGTTGTGATGCGATTCGCCATAAGCAATCAACAAGTAACAAATATAGCATTAAGCAATTTAATAGTCAAATTAATGATATTTATAAATCTCATAAGGATTTCTTATGGGTGAAGTGATGCAAGTAGAGAATGTGAAGATTAACATTAGTAATATTGCATTGTTCGATAAGAGTGAAAGTAATTGACTTCAGCTTACTATAAGGAAGTGGGAAGGAAAATGGAAAAGAAAAGACATGGCAACCTCAATCTGTTAAAGTTAAGGTCTCTATCAACCATTTAACAGAAAGGAGAGGATCACCATGTCTAAGAAAGATTATAGCAAGCAATTAGAAAGGCGTCAAAGGATAAAGGAGACTACGTTGGTGGTAGGAGCGGATATCTGGCGACAGCACAATGCTGTGGGATTTATGAACAAAGAAGGGAAGGAACTGGGGAAGTACCCCAAGGTATATAACTCTCGGCCCATCCATCGTAACGCCTCAGATTCACTCACTTTTCCCAAATATATCTGTGTTGTCTTGAGATCATGATGTCTAAGGATAATCTTTGAGACAATTTCCAATGGTACACCATTTCTGCTTGCATACGTGGCTGAATGTCTTCTGAGGTCATACGGACATATCCGGATACTGATTTTCTCTCCCATTCTCATTATCAATGATCTGGCTGTTCAATAGCAGATGGGAAATATCTTTTCTTCCGGCTGTAGTCCTGTATTTCTGATATACTCTTTCATCCTGATTGCAATCTGCTCAGGCATAAAGGCAACTTCTGATTCTTCCCCTGATGTTGGCTCCCGTATGATGATTTTTCTATCTGAGACGTCTGAAACCCTAAGTCCCAACAATTCCGCGATTCTTAATCCACATCGTGCCTGAAGTTCTAAAATCAACCTGTCCCTCATGGATTCTGTGTTGTAGATCATCTCATCAACTTTTCTTTGTGGTCTTTGGGGTTGTATAATGTAACTATCTTTTGTTCTGCAGATGTAATATCAGCTATATATTCCAAATATACAACCGATAGCATAAAACAGTTAATGAGGTATAAGAATGGAAGACAGTAAAGATTTCAGCGAAATATGGGATTCTCTGCCCGAGGATATTCAGGAAACTTTAAAGAAGGCTGTTGAAGAATC
>CAYFYW010000149.1:0-1510 GCA_964347425.1 uncultured Nitrospirales bacterium | reverse complement strand
CAAAAGAAACGCCAGAAACCACCTGTATAAAATTTGTAAAAAGTAAACTCACATATTCTGAAGTAGACAGACTTGTCAGCCTGATATCTGGTGGACTTATACGTCTTGGTTTGCATATTCATGACAGGGTAGTAATTATTATGGAAAATTGTCCAGAATATATAATTTCATATTTTGCGATACTTAGGGCTGGTGGCATAGTAGTCCCTGTTAATACCTTTCTTGTTGCGGAGGAGATTTCCTTTATACTCAGAGACTCGGGATGCAGGATACTCATTCATGGAAGAAAATTCAAAGACCGTGTTAATGAAATAAAAAAAAATATGCCCGATATAAAAGCTTTTATGTTTGATGAAATACCACGGGAAAATGTAAAACCATATTCAGGCAATGATGAGGAGGTTGCCGTATTGCTCTATACCTCCGGTACCACTGGGCTTCCCAAGGGAGCGATGTTATCTCACCTTAATCTTATATCAAATGTAAAGGCCTGCATTAAAGTCATACATATTTCGCACAAGGATAAAGTACTGCTTTTCCTTCCACTGTTCCACTCATTCAGTTTTACTGTATGTGTACTTGTCCCCATACTTTCAGGAGCAAGTATAGTTTTATTAGAATCCGTAAAACCCTTTTCAAAGATTTTAAACAGTATTTTAAGAGACAGAATAACATTGTTTGTTGCGGTTCCTACAGTTTATAACATACTCGCGAAGAAGAGGTTTCCGTTCTTTACCATGCATCTGCTTAAATATCTCGTAAATATCAGGGCGTGCGTTTCCGGTGCATCAGCACTGCCAGAAGAAACATTTTATGCATTTGAGAAAAGGTATAAGATCCCGCTTCTTGAGGGATACGGGCTGACAGAGGCATCACCCGTTGTTTCGGTAAGCCCCCTGGACAGAGTTCGAAAGCCCCGTTCTGTTGGACTACCATTGCCGGGTATCGAAGTTGCTGTTGCAGGTGAAGATGGCAGAACATTGGCATCCGGGGCTACAGGTGAGCTTATTGTAAAAGGCCCGAGTGTAATGAAAGGATATTTTAATAAAGAGCAGGAAACAAAAGAAGTGCTGAAAGACGGCTGGCTCCATACGGGAGATATGGCAAGGATAGATAAGGATGGCTACATATACATTGTCGATAGAAAAAAAGACCTCATTATTGTTGACGGCATGAATATTTACCCCCGTGAGGTTGAGGATGCTGCAATGAAGCTTACCCCGATAGAAGAGTGTGCTATGGTCGGTATTCCTGACGGAAGAGGATCTGAGATTTCAATGCTCTTCGTAAAAAAGAAAGATAATACTGTTCTGGGGGAAAAACAAATAAGGAACCACCTTAAGGCGCAGCTCGCTCAGTATAAAATTCCAAGAAGGATAATCTTGGTTGAGGAGTTTCCCAAAACAGCTACCGGAAAAGTAAAGAAAACTGAACTGAGGAAATGGAAGATATAATCAAAATAGGTATAGTTATACCTGACCAAAATAAAGAATTTGTGGAGGCTGAACAC
>CAYFYW010000148.1:0-1790 GCA_964347425.1 uncultured Nitrospirales bacterium | reverse complement strand
ACTAAATTTAATGATTCCATATCGCTGACCTTGCTTAAGAGAATCCCCGACCTTCACCCTACAAACGGCACGCCTCGCAAGAAAACCCGCTACCTGCCTCACCACTATTTCCCCATATTCAGTCTTGAGAAGCATGGCTATATTTTCATTCAACATTGAAGAATCATGTTTATAGGCAGCAAGAAATTTTCCGGGATAATGTTTAACATCCTTAACAACCCCTTCACATGGAACCCTGTTAACATGGACATCAAACAATGACATGAAAATGCTGATCTCAATAGCCCGATCCTTTAATAATTCGTTTTCCACATCTTTCCTAATAAGGATGATCTTACCATCGGCCGGTGAATAAAATATTCCCCTGCCTTCTATAATATCCCTTTCGGGATCTCTGAAGAAAAAAAACATAAACAGCATAAGCACAATGGGAACCGCCATTAACCAGGATTTCACAAAGTACGCAGTTATCAAGATGATGAAAACTAAGAAGAGGACAAAGGGATAACCTTCACGAGCAAGCTTATACATAATTTAAGAATTCAGGCCCCAGATAACAGACAACAGACTGAGACAAATAAAAACCTTATTATCAGGGTTCTTTGCCTGCCTGTCCGGTAGGCAGGTTCTGTGATCTGATTTTTCATGCCTTTGACTTGTCAACGAGTTTGCCTTTGCGCAGCCAGGGCATCATAGCCCTGAGCCTTGCCCCAACCTTTTCTATAGGATGTTCCTCGCCTTTTTTTGTAAGGGCGTTAAAAACGGGTTTATTTGCTCTACACTCAAGAATCCATTCCTTCGCAAATTCACCTGACTGTATTTCGTTAAGGATTTTTTGCATTGCTTTTCTCACTTCAGAATTTATAACACGGGGGCCTCTTGTAAGATCGCCGTATTGGGCAGTATTGCTGATTGAATACCGCATATTAGATATTCCACCTTCGTAGAGCAAATCAACTATCAGTTTTACCTCGTGAAGGCACTCAAAATAAGCCATTTCAGGAGAATAACCAGCTTCAACGAGCGTCTCGTATCCAGCTATTATCAGGGAGGTTAAGCCACCACACAGAACAACCTGCTCACCAAAAAGGTCCGTCTCTGTCTCTTCCTTAAAAGTAGTTTCAATTATCCCTGCCCTGCCGCCCCCGATTGCAGATGCATAAGAAAGGGCAAGTGCCTTTGTATCTCCTGAAGGATCTTGATGGACTGCAACAAGACAGGGGATACCGCTTCCCTTTATGTATTCTGACCTCACAAGATGACCCGGCCCTTTTGGAGCAACCATAAATACATTAGTATCAGAGGGCGGGACGATTTGACCGAAATGCATGTTGAAACCGTGTGCAAAGCCGAGATAGACCCCTTTCTTCATATTATTCCGGATCTCGCTCCTGTATATATCAGCTTGATATTCGTCAGGAACGAGCATCATTGCTATGTCCGCACCCTTTATCGCTTCTGATGCAGTGGTAACTTTAAATCCGGCTTTCACGGCCTTTTTCCAGTTTTCACCTTTAACCTCACCGACTACGACGTTTACGCCGCTTTCCTTGAGGTTATTTGCATGCGCATGTCCCTGGCTTCCATACCCCAGCACACAGACTTTTTTACCTTTTAAAAGCTTACGCTTAATATCTTTATCGTAATAAATTTTCATTACTTCCCTCCTTTACAGAAAATTAAATTCCACGTTCCAAGCACCTTGTTAAGTTATTAAGTTATTCAGTCATTAATCATTCAAAGGACTCAACAACTGTCCAAAACAATCATAAACTGGGAGGCTGAATGCC
>CAYFYW010000147.1:0-2355 GCA_964347425.1 uncultured Nitrospirales bacterium | reverse complement strand
TCTAACCGTATGATTTTAATGAATTGTTATATTTGGCATATATTTTGCTATATGCTTTAATATGAACTTTTTGTTTAAGAAAAAGACAATTCCTAGTTATTTTGTAGAAAAAAGGGCGGTAGAAAGAATAGACGCAAACCTGGAGACGAGGTTATCCTACGGCAACATGTTTTATACCGGAATTGTTTTGAATTTGTCCGAGAAAGGAATGTTTATTTCCACAAGAAGGTTCCTCCCATCCAATACTATATTTTTGATAATTGTTCGTATGGAAGATAAGCTTCTGAAAATCCCGGCGAAGGTCAAAAGGTTAACGAAAACTGACAGCTTTTATTATGGAATGGGTGTGGAACTTCTAACCCCGCCCGCCAAATATTTGGAGTTTGTTGACAGATTAAGAGTGAATGCATGATGTTCTGAAACCGTTTTTCCTGATGCCATGTTTTTTCCCTTCAGAACGCGAGGCCGCTTATAAATTTCTCGAGGGAACTTTTTATGCCATTATTCATTTCAATGAACTTAAATCCTGACTCGTAAGAGGGCAGACTCTCACCCCTTTCAGTCTCTGTTCCGATCAGGTATGACCAGACTATTACACCTGCCTGAGATATTTCTTCGTTATCGACAGATAACATCCTGATCTTATAGATACTGTTAACTGCCAGGTGTTGCGAGGTCTTCACACATAATCCGCCTATGCTTATATCTTTTATCTTAACCTTGTCCGATCCATTGAGTTCAGCCGGGAAGATGTCTGCGACTTTGAAACGTTTATACAGGCGTCTCTCTGCTTTTCCCACCTTCAGCAGCGGCTCAATCTTATGACGCTTTTTATCTTTGCTTATCAGATCATCCACCAGGGACAAAAATTTATCTGTCGAACAAGGTTGTTCGGGGTCGTAGCGCGCAACTCCCATGTTAAATGATATGTTGTAATTATGAAGACCCTGTTCATTGTACGTTTTTATCTTATCCATAACATTCCTGATAATTATGTTTTCAACATTAAGTTCAGAGAGTTCTGTTAAGAGAACCGCGAATCTGTCCTTTCCGATACGGCCTATTATATCCGAGCCGCGAAAACTGTTTTTTACAATGTTGGAGGCATCCACTAATGCCTGATCCCCTGACCTGCGGCCGAATTCATCGTTGATTAATTTAAGGTTGTTGAAGTGCATATATAAAAGAGATATCCTCCTCCTGGTACGGTCTGAAAGTTTGAGCTGCTTTTCTAAAAATGTAAAAAAGCCGTGTCTGTTGAAGAGGCCGGTAAGTTCATCTGTTACAGTAGCCTCACGCATTTTTGCCTCCATTTTTTTTTGCATGGTAATGTCGCGAACGAAGTTTTGAAGGACTTGTCGCCCGTTATACTCAATTGAACGACTGCTGATCTCCACTGGCATTTCCGAACCGTCCCTGCGCCGGTGAACATGTTCAAATGTGACGCTTTTCTTCTCCTGCAATTCCCTGGTGACATCATTGCCGTTTACAAAAGCCATGGGCATGTATATTTCATCAATCGTTATATTGAGCAGCTCTTTTTTCGTGTATCCCAATCGCCTTGCCGCATTATCATTGACATCCAGGAAGCGGCGGGATGCCGGGTCTATGATAAAGATAGAGTCGTTGGCATTATTAAATAAACCGCGGTATTTTTCTTCTGACTTCCGCAGAGCCTCCGCTACCTGTTTTCGCCGGGTCACGTCTCTGATAATGCATAGACTGTTTTTTTTGCCTCCCAGTTCAACAGTTGACGCATTGATTTCAACGGGTATGAGTTTTTTGTCTTTGCTGAGCTGGTTAATTCCGGAGATGCCCGAGAGTGAACCCCTTTCAGATATCTTTTTAAAGATTTTTGAAACAATGTCCTGCTCCTCCATGGGATGAAGGTCTTCTACTGTCATGGTCTTGAGTTCTTTAATGGTATAACCGATTATTCTGGAAGCCTCCGGATTGCAGTCAAGAATCTTCAACGTTTCGGCGTCAATCAAATAAATTGCGTCAGTGGCATTTTCAAAGAGGGATCGGTATTTATTTTCGGACTCTCGGGTTTTTCTGCCGGCCTCCCTTAGAAAGGCATCCGATTTTTCAAGTTCATCAACCTGCCTGCGCAGTTCTCCCAGTTCTCTAATGAGTTGATCAGTTGTTTTATCTTTATCATCCACAGTATAAACCCTGTAAATAATTACCCCGCCTTTGACCGGCTTGCTACATTAAAGCTTACTATAAAAAATCGCGCTTGTACAGAGGCATGGCGAGTCTCCTGTTTCAAAGCCGGAGACTGTCATTAAAGGCCGTCATTTCGATACGACTTCCTGAAAAAAATTAAAGATAAATTTCAAAATGACGATATTA
>CAYFYW010000146.1:0-1755 GCA_964347425.1 uncultured Nitrospirales bacterium | reverse complement strand
TCTTTGAATTCGTTGGGCGATATGTACTCTTCATCTAAAGCAATATAGAGTTCGCTCTGGACTTCCGTGCAAGACCGCTTGGCGTATCGCAAGAACCGGATGAACTCCGCATTCGTCTCAGAATCGAAACCTTCGGCAATATTATGCATCGATGAGCCGGCAGCATCTTGTATCTGTCTCTTCAACCCGTAGTCCTTCGCAAATCCTGACTTCTTTGTTAGACGGTACACTTTCCGAGTCAATTCGCGTGCCAGTTGCCAAGCCTCAATATCTTCAAATCGTTCAATCTTCATCGCTCTCTAACCTTGAACTATGAACCCTGAACCGTGAACCCTTGAACCCTTGATTTGTGAACCTGAGTAGTTACAATGTAATTACAGATGAGCCTCTTCATTTCAGAACCGGCGATGCATTCTGATCAAAGGGATTTGTTCTCATAGCAAGCGAAAAAAGATAGGGGTAATTACCCTTCAAATGTTTCATATATGCCAGCCACTCACGGACAAGTGAGACATATGCCCTTTTTATATCGCCAGCAAGATGTTCCCTGTCAGTATCCGGCAACTGCATCATATCCCCTCTTTTTTCCAGTTCCTCAGTCATGTGAAAAACTGCCCTCAGCAGTTCGGTAAAAGACTCGTGCTCAAGCAAATTG
Organism: uncultured Nitrospirales bacterium; assembly: GCA_964347425.1. Classification (GTDB taxonomy): domain Bacteria; phylum Nitrospirota; class Thermodesulfovibrionia; order UBA6902; family BMS3Bbin08; genus CAYFYW01. The sequence goes on along the minus strand of CAYFYW010000146.1, from coordinate 1,100 downwards.
GGATTCTGTAACAGCCCGAGTAAAAAGTATCTTTTACCCAGTGCAAAGTTGCGAAGATTTTCCAGATCCACCTTTTTAATATCAACTCCATAGTCATATTCCTTAAGGCTCCCGCTGACCCTCACGAATTCCTGTTCAGACCAGTTATTGGTCACAACGAGGTCGTTTTTGATTTCATCCAGTTTCGGGTCGAAGTCTGAAAAATAGGTCAGCAACTGTGTTCCTGCCTCGCTGAAAAAGGTTCCTATGACCATATTCAATTTTTCCATTCTGTTCTGTTTTTCCCTCATTTCCAGCAGCCTGTGAATTATCAGCGTAACCAGCAGAACCTCAATAGGGACAAAGGCAATATCACCGACCATATAGATGAAGATATGGTGGGCATCTTTAAAAATTACAAAGTGAACGAGATAAATCAGCGCGGATAATATAACCAGAGACAGACCTAAAAGAATCTGCCATTTAAAACGTTTCATGCTGCACCACCCTTTCTTTAAGTGTATTCGGAAATCTCACGTTGACACACGTCACCTGATTCAAGTAAGTTATCGTCAAACAATAAAATATTTCAATCACCAATCTGGAGATTTCTGAAGGAGCATAGAAATCCCTGGGTTCACCTATTACAACAGAGATTATACAGATAAAAGACATTGTAACATATGTTCAAACATGCTTAATCTTAAGTAGATCTCAGCAATCAGTCTATTAACAATTATACAGGAGGTCTCATGATTCCTGAACTCAAGTACGATGAAGAAGGGCTGATACCTGTCATAATACAGGATTGTCACACCGGCGAAGTGTTTATGCTTGCGTATATGGATAAGACTGCCCTTGAAAAAACACTCAAATCCGGTAAAACCCACTTCTGGAGCAGGTCCCGGAAGAAATACTGGATGAAGGGAGAGACATCGGGAAACGTACAGCTTGTAAAAGAAATTTTTTACGACTGTGATAATGACACCCTTCTTATAAAGGTTGAACAGACCGGCTCTGGTGCGTGCCATACAGGCAACAGAACCTGTTTTTACAGAAGCATTAAATAACACAGAGTTCTTTAAAGGTTTTTAACAAACATATATACATATATATGTTTG
>CAYFYW010000145.1:0-6856 GCA_964347425.1 uncultured Nitrospirales bacterium | reverse complement strand
CCTGTCCATTTAGTGTGCTGTCTCATAAATAACTTTACGCTTTTTGTTATTCCGGGCTTGACTGTCCTCATCCCGTATCAAAGCATGTCCTCAACTCGATCGGGGATGCGGAATGACAGAAATTAAGTTTTATTCCTATATTTGCTACCTCCTTGACGGGTTGATTGAAATGTGCTATTAAAAGATTAGCACTTGGTGGAAATCCACATCAACGATGACTTTATCCTTTTTTTTTGTCATCAGCAAACATATTCTCAGCCGTGAAGGAGGTGCAACATGGCAAAGATAAAAGAGAAAAAAATAGAGAAAAAAGAAGTTCAGCCGTATCGCCCCGAAGTCTCGGGATGGCTTTCGCCTTTTGAGCGGATGGAGGACTTATTTGAGAGCTTTTTCCGTAGACCCTTCGGCCGTCCCCGTTGGCCGGGCATTCCAAAATGGTTAGAAGAAATTGAGCCATCACCATCCGTTGATATCTTTGAGGAAGGAGATGATGTCGTTGTAAAGACGGAGCTCCCCGGGATGTCAAGGGATGATATCGAAGTCAACCTGAGCGATGACGCTCTTACCCTTTCGGGTGAGAAAAAGAAAGAAGAAAAAGTGGAAAAGAAAGATTATTATCGCCTTGAGCGTTCGTACGGGTCATTTTCACGCTCGTTTAGCCTCCCTGCAGAAGTACAGACGGATAAGGCAAAGGCTTCATTTAAAAAAGGCGTGCTTGAAGTAAGAATTCCAAAAACAGAAGAGGCAAAGAAAAAAGTCCAGAAGATAAAGATAGAATAGAAGTGGCTTTCAGTTGTCGGTTGACAGCTGTCAGTAGCAAATAGGGGGCTTGCTACTTACTACTTTTTATGTCGTCTGCAATCATTTGCAGGTACGTAATGTCTCTCCAGATTTTATTGAGCAGACCGCAGCCAAACTTATCCGCCTCAAGCGGGTCAGTCGAGCCATAGACTAAGTTAAGGGGTGGTCTCACCGGCGTTCCTGCGAGATGCGACCCTCGCATGCCTACTGTCGCATCTACAATAGCCCAGTCAGGCTTAATGACGCTGATTATATCGGCAATGCATCCATGAGTATTATGCCTGTGAATTATGGATTTTTTGTACGTCCAGTAGCCGGAGTAATACCTTTCAGGCAGTATGCCTACCATGTTCTTCAAACTAATGGTTATATCACACATTGAATGTTCCTTAAGAACCGGTACTGAGATAATAAATTTATTTAAAAGTATCTCCGGGATTATAATCTCGTTCCACACCCTGCAATTATTGACAGGCACTGTCACTGTCTTCTCTTTATCGAGGTCTATCAGCTCAGCACCGAGCTTCGAATAGCCCAGTTTAAACAGATTTTCCTCGGTATTCCCGTAGCCGGAACCCTCGGCAATCACAATGTCCTGAATACCTGATTTCTTCAGAGCTTTTATTATCCCTTCTACAACCCTTGCGTCTGTAGTAACGGGCGGCCTGTCCTGTGTCACTATATTGGGCTTGATTACCACAGGTTTTTCCGGTATACCTTCCCGCAGTAACCGGATGGTGACTGAAGAGGCGGCATCAACAATATTGTCTGCCTGTTTTTTAAAAATCATTTTCTCTTTCTCTCTTTTAGTATTGTAACTTTTTCCGCGATGAACCTAAAAATATACAGAAAGAACGTGCTATACTTCTATCGAGAAAATGCCGGGAGATGAAATTAAACACACGCATATTTATTCCTGCTGTGACATTAATAATTGCTTCCTTAACGATTTTTCTCTATCATCATGAAAACGAAACTCTCATGTCTCAAAGAGATACAGGGGACCGCACATTAAATATAAGACATATGGATATACAGAAAAATCTTAAAAAGACGGTTCATATCCTCTCTCAAGAAATAGGCTCAAGGGGATATTTACAGATACAAGCCCTGAAGAGGACCGCCGATTATATTACTTCAGAATTGAACAGGTACGGATACCAGGTAGCCCTTCATCCCTACGAATTTCAGGGAAATACCTACACAAACATATCCGTTCAGAACAAGGGTAAAAAATCGCCTGAAAAAATTCTGGTTATAGGTGCACATTACGATACAGTTACCGGAACCCCGGGAGCAGATGACAATGCCAGTGGAATTGCCGGCTTGCTGGAACTTGCACGTCTTTTACAGAACCACTCTTTTGACAAGACCGTGCGGTTTGTTACATTTGCCCTTGAAGAACCACCCATATTCCGAACTGAATTTATGGGCAGTTACGTTTACGCTGAAAGCCTAAAACAAAAGGGTGAGGACGTAGAAGGCATGATATGCCTCGAAATGATAGGTTATTTCACAGACAGCCCCGGGAGCCAGTTTTTTCCCCTTTCCTTTTTTAGATGGATATATCCCGACAAGGGGAATTTCATCATCCTTGTTAGCAACATTCAGTCAAAAAACTTTTTAAATAACGTGAAAATTGGCTTTAAAAAAGGAACCGATCTGCCTGTTGAATCTATCTCGACCCTTTCAATTATTCCGGGGATCGACTTTTCCGATCACAGGTCTTTCTGGAAATTCGGCTATGACGCCTTGATGGTAACAGATACCGCTTTCTACAGGAACCCCAATTACCATGGAATCAGGGACACCCATAAAACCCTTGATTACAGAAGTATGGCGGAAGTAGTCCTGGGGCTGAAATCAGCAATAGAGGAACTGGCCGTTTTAACTGATTGAATCAGAGCCATTTTATCTCGGGTAATCTCTTCTCAGGGGCATCCGGAATAATCTCCGGGTATCCAATAGCAAGGGGACCAAATATTTTCTCATCATCTTTTAAATCAAGAGCCTTTATTATTTCTTCACTGTCTGTAACCAAAGAACCAAACTGGACCCAGCAACTTCCAAGTCCTAATGAAAAAGCAGCAAGCATCATATTCTCACATGCAAGAGGACAGGATAAATCAGCATAAGGTCCTCTACCGATAACAAAAACAATCGCCGGTGCAGAGTAATAAATAGGGTCCTGCAGTTCTTCATAGCGCTTCTTTATCTGCTGATACCGCTCGGGGTTTGATGTTTTAACGTACTCAAGAATCTTCTTTGCATTGGGTACTGCCGTCTCGGTCATTTTTTTATGAAGTTCTTCATCTTCCACAACAACAAAACGCCACGGCTGGCTGTTCATGGCTGAGGGCGCTTGATTACCGGCCTGGATTATTGTATTGAGAATGTCTCCCGGAATTTTTTTCGATTCATAAGCCCTGACATACATCCTCTTTTTTATGGCTTTTAATAACTCTTTTTCAAGTGAACCCAAAGCAGACATCATACCCTCCCTCTCTTATTAAAGTAACCGCCTTCGGCAGAACTTTTTAGACAGATAACAAAAGTAAAAACTAAAAATTAGACAGGATATACAAGATAAACAAGATATAATTAAAAATATCCTCAAAATCCTGTTAATCCTGTCAAAATATTCTTATAATTTTTATAATTCCCTGATTAAAAAAATCCTGTCACCACAATGAAAATTCCTATACTATAAACTTAAAAGATGTAATAGTGTAACTATTACATAGTGATATGGTCAATAATTGTTTAACCCCCAAATCCCACCCCGTCCTGTAGGCATCAGCCTTATAGACCATTCTCCGAGATATATATACAGGAGGCCAATTCCTTATCAACTGCGAATTTGCTTTTACCAATCTTAAAAACATATGATGGAAACTTTTGAATAAGCATAATCTCTGTCCTGGGAAGTGCGCCCATAGCAATTAATTTTCGCAGAATGTCCCGGTCCTGTGTCTGCAAATAAGAAATTCTGGCCTTTTTGTGTAGTCCCAGTTCGTTCAAAGGCATAATGAGTTTTTTTGGCACTCTTTTCGTATCCTTACAGCAGTTGCCTTCCGGAATAGGCTTGCCGTGCGGACAGACTTTCGGATGCCCGAGAAGTGTGCAGATATTCTCATCCAGCCCCTTATGAAGTAAATGCTCAAATCTGCAGCTTGTTTCGTGGACCGATTTACCCTTCAGGTCAAGTACATCCACAAACAGTCTTTCCGCCAGCCGATGCCTTCGGATGCAGTTTTTAGCCTCGTCTTTCCCCTTACCCGTCAGACTGAGCTGCTTATCTTTGACCCTTGCATACCCTGACTGAATTAACTCTTTTAAACTGTCGTCATCCTTTAATATGCTGACATCACATTTCTCTTTTTCATTCTCGATAATCTCTATCCACAGAGTTTCTAGTATTTCTTCTTCCCTGTCTGCTAATGTCATCGTTTCTTTCTCCTTATATTTTTCAGTTTTTTAATCCATTCAGGCTCAGGGGGTATCTCGAAACTACAGTTTGGACACTTTATCAGGTCACAGTGTTTCACAATACCGCAGCCACCGCACCCTGCCCGAGCCTCTTCTTCATTAAATTCAAAACCGCATAATGAACATTTCATACTTCGACTCCTTGCAGCCGCTTGGTTCGATTGCACCCACCATGCTTCGAACTATGCTGAGCCTGCCGAAGCACAGTATAACCCTGCGAGTAAGTCGAATGGGTCATAGCACCACCCCGAGCCTACTTAAGATGATGTTCACTCCATAAGCGACACTAAATGAGACAAACAGTATAAACAGCGCTATGCCTGCCCCTGTTCTCCAGCCACGCTCCTTTAAAATCATCAAAAACTGGGCAATGCAGGGGAGAAACAACGTTAAAGCAATACAGGCAATAACAAGCTGCATTCCGTCCAGGACACCCGCCTTATTGATGTCGTAAAGCCCGGCTGCACCATAGTCCCTCCTGAAAAATCCGAATATAAATACCTTTGCAGCTTCAGAGGGCAGTCCCATCAGTTCCATAGGCTTGTGCAAGAGGCTTATTGCGAAATCGAAGAGACGCGTCAGATTCCCCAACCAGATAAATACGCTCGCCAGTAAAAATAAGGGAAGGATTTCCTTAAAATACCACTTAACGCGGACGTAGGTCTTGATAAGGACGTTCGAGAACTTGGGCAGCCTCAGGGGCGGCACCTCCATATAAAAAGAGGGTCTTTCGCCGGGCATCAACCTGGCGGTCAGAAAACCGATAAAGAGGAAGATTAAAGTAACAACTCCCACCCAGATAAACATAGCCGATGGTTTGCCCTCAAGAAGCGCAAGGATAACACCCAGCTGTGCTGAACAGGGGACAGCCAGTGCTATAAGCATGGTCGAGATGATACGCTCCCGTATCGTAGGCAGTGTCCTCGTTACCATTGTCGCCATTGTGGCACAGCCAAAGCCCAGAGTCATTGGTATTACAGCCCTACCGCTTAATCCGATCTTTTTAAAGGTCCTATCAATAAGCATTGCCAACCGCGGCAGATAACCCGTATCCTCTATGATGGAAAAAACCAGGAAAAAGAACGCTACTATCGGCATAATAATCGCAACCGCATACCTGAATCCAAGGGTTATAACCCCAAACTCACCCACAAAGAGTTCCTGTATGACCTTCCATGGAATAATCCCGGTAAAGATTCTTGTCACAATGGGGTTAATGTGTTCTTCAAAAATTGTTCCCTCTATAAAATCAACTGCCGTGCCAGCACCAAAATCCCCTACAAATTTATACAACCCCCAGTAGAGGATGACGAAGAGGATAGGCAGTCCCGTTACAGGATTCATCGTCAAGACACTCAATCTCTCACCAATGCTGATCTTTTCTGCCCTGACTCTCATTACCTTATCCGCAATACGACGGGCTTCCTCATTCTGCTTGAGGGCCACTTCATAGTCAACAGCATGAACATAGTGGTCATTTATCTCTTCTGTAATTTTTTCTATCCGGGCGATAACCCCGGGTTCCTTTTCTTTAACCAGCTCTTTAATCTCCATGTCTTCTTTCAGCAGCAAGAGCCCGATAGACCTTTTTGATATGTTATACGTCTGTTTTAACAGGTTCTCTATCTTCTCCAGAGCCATCTCGATCGAATGCTCGACCGGCCCCATATATGTAACCATGTTATTGCTTTTCATAGCTTTCAATCTTTTCTCTCAGTTTGTCCATACCCTCACCTGTTGTCGAAACCGTTCCAACAACAGGGATTCCCAGCTCTTTTTCCAGTAACGGGATATCTATCTCAACCCCGCTTTTTTCAGCTTCATCCATCATATTCAAAGCGAGTATTGCGGGCAGTTGAGCCTCGATCAACTGAAGGGTGAACGGCAGCATCCTCTCCAAATTCTTTGCGTCCAGCACATGAATAACAATGTGAGGTCTTTCATGAATCAGGATTCGCCGCGCAACCCTCTCTTCTTCGGTAAGGACAGACAAAGAATACATGCCCGGCGTATCTATTACCTCATATGTTTCGCCTCCTATCCGGGCTTTCCCACGCGCAACTTCAACAGATGTCCCGGGATAGTTTGACACGATTACATAGTGTCCGGTCAGGTTTCCGAACAGCACACTTTTGCCGACATTGGGTGTGCCTACAATGGCAATGGTCTTTAAATCCTCGTTTACTGCACTGCTTCCTCCGCCACCATGGCAACTTTCTGATTTGTCCCTGATGAGCGGGTTTTTGAAAAATTTCATTTTCCTGTCTCCTTGCTTAAAAATCCCATCTACCTACAGACAAATTAATTGTGATGATGATTATCATTATCATTATTTTGTCAAAAAAATTTATGTTTTTTCTCTACACTTTTTGCATATCCCGTACAGTTCCAGCCTGTGCCTCCGGAGTCTGAAACCGTTTTCCCTGGCAATTTTCTCCTGCAGTTCCTCTATTTCAGGACTAATAATCTCAACGAATCTTCCGCAGTTCGTGCAGATCAAGTGGTCATGGTGCTGGTGGCCGTAGAGATGTTCATATCTGGTCAAGCCGTTTTCCACCTGGAGTTC
>CAYFYW010000144.1:0-3736 GCA_964347425.1 uncultured Nitrospirales bacterium | reverse complement strand
CTCTTTTTGTACCAGGAATTTTCCTCACATATAAAGCTGCAAAGCACAAAATGCCTAAATTACTTATGGCTTTTAAGGATATATTCCTTGGGATTTTTTTCAAAAGTCGCCTGACATAGGGGGCAGCATAAATAATATTCCTTCCTCTCATAGCGAATTCTTATATGAGCTTTATTCCTGTTGATCTTCTTGCCGCATACCGGATCTCTATAAATCATCTCTATCGCCTCCTTTCAACTTATTCTTATTAACTGTCAATTTTTATCCCTTTTAGAGCCCTGCTTTTCCAGACCGCAAATATTACCGGAATGACAACGAGTGTTAAAATCGTTGATGTTACGAGTCCGCCGATCATGGGTGCGGCAATTCTCTGCATCACCTGGGATCCGGCTCCTTTGATAAACATAACGGGTAAAAGACCGATCATAGTTGTCCCGACTGTCATGGAAACAGCGCGTACACGTAAAACTGCGCCATCAAGGACAGCATTATCCAAATCATCTATGGTTTTTATCTTACCGTTTTTAATCCGTTCTTCATAAACCAATTTCAGATAAACGAGCATAACCATACCTGTCTCGGCAGCTAAACCGAAAAGAGCGATGAACCCTACCCCAACAGCTACGCTTAAATTGAATTTCAGGGCAAAGATATACCAAATCCCGCCGACCAGCGCAAACGGCAAAGAAACCATAACAATAAGACTCTCTTTGAAATTCTTAAAATAAAAATACAAAAGCAGAAAAATAATGGCTAATGTCAGTGGAACGGCAACAGAAAGTCTCTTGTTGGCACGTTCCATATATTCATATTGACCGCTCCAGACAATGGAATACCCTGCCGGGAATTTAACGTTTTTCACGACCGCCTCTTTGGCGCGCCTGACATAGGTTCCTACGTCGGAAGTCGTCAAATCGACATAAATCCAGGCATTCAAACGGGCATTTTCACTTTTAATAGCCGGAGCTCCTTTAATAATTTTTAAATCGGCAAGCTGCCCCAACGGAACCTGCTCTCCTCTCGGTGTTGGAACAAGAACACGCTTTAAACTTTCAACATCATCGCGAAGTTCTCGTGCATAACGTATATTGACGGGATAACGCTCGAGTCCTTCCACTGTTTGCGTAATATTCATTCCGCCAATGGCTGTCATAATAATATCCTGCACATCACCTGTCATAAGCCCATATCTTGCCGCTTCTGTCCGGTTAATATCAATATCCAGATAATTGCCTCCTACAACCCGTTCCGAATAGACGCTGAGGGTCCCGGGGACATTCTTTACAACAGACTCAATCTGTTCACCCAATTCCTGAAGCACTTTCAGGTCTGCACCCATCACTTTAATACCTACAGGCGTTTTTATGCCTGTGGATAACATGTCTACCCTTGTCTTGATCGGCATAGTCCAGGCATTTGTCACACCGGGAAACTTGATCGCCTGATCAAGCTCGTTGATCAGCTTCTTTACCGTCATGCCTCTTCGCCATTGTTCAGGGGGTTTCAGCATAATGGTCGATTCAAACATACTTAATGGTGCAGGGTCGGTGGCTGTTTCCGCCCGACCCACTTTGCCAAAAACATGACGAACTTCGGGGAATGATTTGATAATCTTGTTGGTCTGCTGTAAAATTTCTTTTGCCTTTGTAATGGAGATGCCGGGCAACGTCGTCGGCATATAGAGAAGGTCTCCCTCATATAACGGCGGCATGAACTCAGAACCCATCTGCTTATACGGAAAAATAGATAGAACAGACAATAAAATTGCGGCAAGAATAACAAGTTTTTTATACTTCAGCACAAATTTCATGGTAGGTCTATAAACAGCAATCTCTTTTTGCACCAGAGGATTATCTTCTTCTTTACGTATTTTGCCCCTGACAAAGAACCCGATGAGAATAGGAATCACCGTCACCGCGATTAAACTCGATGCCCCCAGCGCAAAAATCCATGTGTACCCTAAAGGCTTAAAAAGCCGCCCTTCCTGGCCGGTCAAGGCAAAAATGGGAAGAAACGAGACGGTGATGATAACCAGAGCAAATGCGAGTGCCGGGCCGACTTCTTTACTGGACGTAATCACCAAATCCCAATGATTTTCTCCCTCTTTTTTCTTCTGAAGATATTTGTGGAAGTTCTCTACCAAAACAACTGCCGCGTCCACCATAACCCCGATCGCGATGGCAATCCCTCCCAGCGACATGATGTTGGCGTTCACTCCTTTTGCATTCATAATGATGAATGAAATCAGTATCCCCAGCGGCAGGGTGAATACCGCGACCATAGAGCTGGGGAAATGTAAGAGAAAAACAATACATACGAGGGTCACAATTATCATTTCAATAATTAATGTATTTCTTAATGTATTAATAGATCGGTGAATAAGGCCAGACCTATCATATACCGGCTCAATTGTGACACCTTCCGGCAACCCGGGTTTAATCTCTTCGATCTTCTTCTTAACATTCTCGATGGTTTTAAGCGCGTTCTCGCCGAACCGCATGACAACAATACCTCCTACAACTTCTCCTTCTCCATCCATTTCAGCCAGGCCGCGGCGTATTTCCGGTCCTGTATGGACATACCCGATCTCTCCCACAAAAATAGGGGTACCGTTGTTGTCTACACCAATAACGGTATTGCGAATATCATCAAGAGACTTATAGTAACCGAGGCCGCGTACCATATATTCCGTCTCGGCCATTTCAATAAGACGACCCCCAACGTCATTATTCGATCGTTGAATCGCCATGTGCACCTTTTTCAGCGGGATGTTGTATGCCGAAAGCTTATTAGGATCGATATCGACCTGATATTGCTTCACAAATCCGCCGATACTGGCAACTTCGGCAACACCAGGTACACTGACTAACTCGTAACGGAGAAACCAGTCTTGAATAGAACGCAGCTCGGCCAAATCATGACTCTTTGATTTTAGAACATACTGGTAAACCCAGCCGACTCCCGTCGCATCAGGCCCCAGCGTGGGCGTTACGCCTTCTGGAAGCTGCCCGGAAACGAAATTCAAATATTCAAGGACTCGGCTTCTTGCCCAATACATATCTGTCCCGTCTTCGAAAATAATATAAACGAACGAAAAACCGAAGAAAGAATACCCCCGGACAACCTTTGCCTTGGGAACAGAAAGCATCGTTGTCGTCAACGGGTAAGTAACCTGGTCCTCCACGACCTGAGGGGCCTGGCCTGGAAATTTCGTAAATATAATAACCTGTACATCGCTTAAGTCAGGAATGGCATCCAGAGGAATTGTCCGCATGGCATTGATGCCGAAAACAAATGATATCGCCGTTAAGATTAATATTATGATCCTATTTTTTACGGAAAATTCTATCAATTTTTCAAACATAACTCTATACTCCTCTTAAATTATTACTCATTCAATAATCCTCTTGAGCGCCACAGTTAGATCTAGCTTCTCCCAAGTAAGGATTCCCGATCTCTTCAGTTTTTTGCACCCAATATTTTTTATCCATTCCGCAATAAAGGAGCCTATATTGCCTGGCTTGGGAATTAGCTTTGTCGAACTGTTTCATATAGCGTATCATAACGTTGCTTAATGTAGAAAACGCATCTCTGACTTCAACAATGTCTTTTTCTTGGAATTGGCTTATATTTTCTATTATGTTTGTGTAGTTTTCTGGAATGTCGGTGAAATATGGAACGGGAAAGCTTGCATCCCATACCATGATTTCTCCGCCGAGGTCTGACAGGCTTTCTG
>CAYFYW010000143.1:0-3568 GCA_964347425.1 uncultured Nitrospirales bacterium | reverse complement strand
CTTGTCATTACAGCGGCCTCTCAGGTGTTTACGTCACTGCTTACACAGTTCAAGCAGCAGAGCAAGATTGCAGAGACCGATGTAGAGGGCATAATCGGGCTCGAGCTGTTAAGGCGCGATATAAAGCACGCAGGATACGGCCTGCCGAGGGCAATACCCGCAGGTCTAACTTATTATGAGGCTGAAAGTTCACCGGCCAGTGCGTATAACGATGCAAGCAATCCCCCGAGGGCTATTCTAAGCGGGAATAATATGACAACCTTTAGCAGCCCAAATGACGTCTTTAACGGTACAGATTATTTGGTAATTAAAGCAACGAATGTCGCGAGAAATGATGCATCTTCGAAGTGGACCCATCTCAGCATGGGCAATATAGTAAAAGAGTGGGATCCGTCCGGAGAAATGCTTAAGGAAAACGAAAGGGTAATCGTCCTTTCCACCGGAACTGCCAGGGTCCTTGTAGTAAATGGAGAGAGATTTTCCACAAGATACAGGACTGATCCGCACAGTTTGGCTGATTCCGCCTTTGCACCTCCTGATAACATGGAGACCAGAGTAGTATACGGTATTGCTCCTGAGGCAAGCCCGGTTAGCACGCCTCTAAGAATGCCTTTTAACAGGGCAGACTACTACATCTGGAGAGGGAGCACAGACTCTGCTACTGATAATGTGCCTGATAGGTGTGCTATGAATACAGGTGTGCTCAGAAAGGCTGTTGTCAACCACAGTGATGGAACTTTCAGAGGAGGAATTCTGCCACTTTTTGACTGCGTGGCTGATATGCAGGTAACCTTCTGGCTGGACAGTAACACTGATGGATATATAGACTGGCCTCCGTCAGATGATATAAGCCATTTAACCGCACAGCAGATAAGGGATCAGTTAAAAGAGGTCAGGGTATACATAGTTGCCCATGAAGGCCAGAAAGATATGAATTATGATTTTTCGAGGGGAGGTGAAGACCCCCCAAGGACATTTTTATCAGCTACAGAAAGTCTGGATAATAATTCAAGGAAAATAGATTTTGCAGCTCTGGATACCCTTGTTGGAGATCCTGATTACAAATATTACCGATGGAAACTCTATACGCTGTTTGTAAGACCTAATAATCTGGGGTAAGAAAATGAGAATAATGAACCACCCTGCGGCAAGACTGTAGGGTAGTTCATTCAGTCAGGCCGGTTTCAAATTCTTATTGTTGAGGATTATAATGTTCACATGAAACGGCTTTACCTTACAGTTTTTCTGGTTTCGTGTGCTGTTCTTATCCTTGAAATCTCTCTTACAAGACTCTTTTCCATATACCTCTCGTATCACTTTGCATTCATGGTTATCAGTATTGCAATGCTCGGAATCGGCTCTGCCGGAACCGTACTTTCGGTTTATACCGTTGGAAGAAGAGCACTACACGGACCGTCTGAGGGGGTTAATTCAAGACTGTCTGCCTATGCCATACTCGCGGGTGTTTCAATAATCCTGGGCTATGTTGTTTCAAACCAGATCCCTTTTGACCCTGTTAAGCTTTCGTGGGACACAATGCAGATTTTCTATGTGGCGCTCTATTGCCTTGTATTAAGCATTCCTTTCTTCTTCGCAGGCATCCTGATAGCAACTGCCTTTTTAATACGCAGTGAAAAGTCAGCGCTTATCTACGGCGCTGACCTTCTCGGCGCCGGAACAGGTTCTCTGGCTGTTGTTGGTCTTTTGCATATCGCAGGTCCTGAATATGCTGTTCTCACAGCCTCGTTATTATGCTTTGCTGCATCTTTTGCGGCGGGTCAATCCGGTTTTTGGCCCGGCCGGGGAAAGCTGGGATTCGTCTCAATAATACTTGCTTCGATTAATGTCCTGATGTTTATAGCTCACCCGGAATTCACTCATGTCAGGCTATCACCATATAAGAACCTTTCACTGTCTCTGAGATATCCCGGTGCAGAACATATAAAGACGTATTACGATTCGTTTTCACGAATAGATACTTTAAGAAGTCCTGCGGTGCGGTTTGCACCGGGGTTAAGCCTTACATACCTTGACCCGCTTCCGGAACAGATAGGCCTTTCTACAGACGGAGGCGAGATGAATGCCGTTACAAGGTCTGATAACAAAGAGGCATTGAAGTTTCTTGAGTTTCTTCCGTCAGCGCTTGCCTATGAAATATTTAGATCTTCCCATCCCCCCTTTAAAATCCCCCCTAGCCCCTGGTCGCCTTCGGCGCCGCCAGAGGCGGGTAAACCCCCTTTGGAAAAGGGGGGTATGGGGGGATTCAGGGGGATTAATGTGCTTGTGCTTGAGCCCAAGGGAGGATTACAGGCATTGATGGCTGAATATTATAATTTCAAAGTAATTCACAAGATTGAGAGCAATCCTCTCATGGTAAGGATTATCAGAGATGACCTCAATGATTTTTCAGGAAAGATATTTGAGCATGACACATGGTCAGGGCTTGGTCGAAGCTGGCTTCGCAGGTCACAGGTCACAGGTTACAGGTCTCAGGGGTACGATATTATTGATTTGCCGATGACAGGTATATCTGTTTCCGGCGCATTCGGCATTTCAGAGGACTACAGGTTTACCGTTGAGGCGTTTACGCAATATCTGACTGCCCTTAAGAAAGACGGTCTTATGAGCATAAGCCTTTACCTTATCCCTCCGCCGAGGATTGATTTAAGGATCCTCGGAACGGTCATCGCTGCCTTTGAACGGCTCGGAGTACAGGAGGCGTCAAAACATATGGCTGCAATAAGAAGCTGGGATAGCATAACAATATTGGCAAAGAAAACACCCTTTAATCAGGAGGAAATCAGAGAGATTAGAGAGTTTGCCGGGGACAGGAGGTTTGACCTCGTACACTACCCGGGAATACAGGAAAAGGAGACCAACTTATATATCAAGATGAGATCAAACGAATATTTCATGGCCTTTAAAAACATTCTTAACCCTGAAACACGGCATTTATTTATTCAGAGGTATCTCTTTGATATAGAACCTGTTTATGATGAAAACCCTTTTTTTCACTACTATTTGCATCTAAAACATATTAAAGCAATTTATGAAGTTATGGGACAAAAGTGGCAGTATTTTATAGAAGAAGGTTATCTCCTGCCAATAATTTTTGTACAGGTTTTTATATTAAGTATTATCCTGATACTGGTGCCTGTCTTTTCAATGACAATCCGAAAAATGTCAATTGAGACCAGTTCAAAAATACGGTTTAAACAGTTTAAACTGCTTGAACCGTTTAAACAGTCTATAGTGTTTCCCACCCTCCTCTACTTTGCCATGCTCGGCATCGGGTTTATGTTTGTTGAGGTAACACTGATACAGAAATGCATACTTTCTCTTGAGAACCCCGCCTATGCGTTTGCAGTGGTCCTTACAGCGATACTAATAAGCTCTGGAGCCGGCAGCCTCCTGAGCTCGAAGTTTCTACAGTTACGGGTTACCGGTCTTCTGCTTTTACTTGGTGGTCTCATCCTTGCTTATAGTCTGGCACTCCCTCTGTTTTTAAAATGGATATCTCCGTATTCGCTGGAATTAAAAATACCATTGGTCTTTCTTGCACTGATAC
>CAYFYW010000142.1:0-3351 GCA_964347425.1 uncultured Nitrospirales bacterium | reverse complement strand
AATTTACCGGATTGATCATTATCTAGGCAAAGAAACTGTCCAGAATATTATATTCTTCCGTTTCGCTAACAGCATTTTCGAACCTCTCTGGAACCGGCGCTACATTGACCACGTTCAGATTACGGTGGCAGAAAGCATAGGCATTGAGAACAGAGGGCGTTTCTATGAGGCAGAGGGAGCAGTCAGAGATATTGTACAGAATCATATGATGCAGCTTCTTGCCCTCGTTGCGATGGAACCGCCAATCGGATTTGAAGCAGATTTTATCCGGAATGAAAAAGTCAAGGTCTACCGCACTATTCGCCCAATGGATAAAGAATATATCGACATGTTTACCGTGCGCGGTCAATACGGAGCCGGAACGATAAATGGCGAAGAAGTGCTTGGCTACCGGGATGAAAAAGAAACCTCTCCTGATTCATATACACCTACTTTTTTTGCCGGGAAACTGTATATCGATAACTGGCGCTGGGCAGGGGTTCCCTTTTACCTGCGAACGGGAAAACGCCTGCCAAAGCGTATTACTGAAATCAGCATACATTTCAAACAGCCGCCCCTGAAACTATTCAGTTCAACGTACGAAATCAGAGAGCCGAATCTCCTGGTGCTGGGAATACAACCCCATGAAAAAATCTCTCTGCATATAGGTGTAAAACATCCAGGCACAGGCAATCAACTCTATCCCGTAAACATGAGTTTTAATTATGAGAAAGATCTTCAGGGCAACGTCCATTTTCCACTACCCTATGAACGGTTATTACTCGATTGCATGAAAGGGGACCAGACCCTTTTTGCACGTCAGGACGGCATTGAGGCGATGTGGTCAGTAGTCGACCCCATAATTGATCGGTGGGAAAATACTCCGGCACCCGAGTTCCCTAATTATCGGGCTGGCACATGGGGGCCTGAAAAAGCAGATGAATTAATAAGCAGTGAAAACCGTCGGTGGCGGGCATGGTAATTAATACAGTAAAAGACAATTTCATTAACTTGAGTCGTGAAGGCAATGAAATTTTCATTTTTAAAACTGTTGAACCTTTATCAAATTTTGCAGTCGATACATGGATTAGGGTCTCTGAGCAAGCAATAAAAAACAGGGGACGTTTTACCGTCGCAGTCTCAGGGGGAAAGAGCCCGGTGACCCTCTACAAGAAACTTTCTGACTTAAAAAATTCCGCACCATGGGTCAAAACACATGTCTTCCTCGCTGATGAACGCTTTGTTTCTCATGACGATAAAGAGAGCAATTATAATATGTTAAATCAAACACTGTTAAGACATATTAAAATCCCGGGGAAAAATATCCATCCCATTTCAACAAATGAAAATACGCCTCAGGCATCGGCACTCAAATATGAAAAGGAGTTAATTTCCTATTTCAGACTTAAAATCGACCCGAATCGACAAACTCAAGGTGAATTCCCGAAGTTCGACCTTATACTCCTCGGTATAGGAGAAGACGGCCACACCGCATCACTTTTTCCGGGCGACCCATCGTTAAGAGAAACAGGACGTATGGCAGTTGCAGTTCGACCGTCCGGTAAATCCAGAAAACAGAGAATAACCCTCACTTTTCCGGTAATTAACAACGCAGAAACTATTGTCTTTTTAGCAAGCGGCGTCAAGAAAGCCTTGATTTTAAAAGAGATACTCGAGAAAAGAAATACTTCTTTGCCGGCCGCCATGGTCAGACCAAAATATGGAACGATCCTCTGGCTGCTTGATGAGAAAGCTTCTTCACTTCTTGAAAAAAACCCGCCCTTTCTTTAGAATCTTGCTAAATGAGTATTTTACAGCAGATTTTAAGGTATAAAAAAGAAGAAATAAGGCAATCAAAAAGCCTCACATCCATACATGAATTAAAAGCAAGGCTAAGAGACGTTGATGCGGTAAAACCCTTCAAAGAATCCATAAAAAGAGACCTTAACAAACCGATAAAACTCATCGCAGAACTTAAAAAGGCATCTCCCTCAGAAGGAAGAATAAGGGAAGATTTCAACATATCCGAAATTATATCAATTTACGATAGAAAAGATGTTAATGCCATATCCGTTCTGACCGACAGGCGTTTTTTTGAAGGCAGCCTCGATTATCTTGACGTTGTGAGACATATAACCGAAAAACCTCTTTTAAGAAAGGATTTCATTTTTGACGAATATCAGGTCTATGAATCAAGGGTTAGTGGTGCGGATGCAATTTTATTAATCGTGGCAGGTCTTGACAGCCCCCAGCTTGCTGACCTGCAGGGGTTGGCGAAGGATCTGTCCCTTGCATGTCTTGTGGAGGTTCATAGCCTGAAAGAACTTGATACAGCCTTGTATTCCGGAGCAGAAATAATCGGTATAAACAACAGGAACCTGAATACGCTGCAGACGAACTTAAACACTACTTTAGATTTGGCAAAAGATATCCCGGACAACAGAATAATAGTAAGTGAAAGTGGGATACATACAAGGAATAACGTTAAAGCGATTGAATCTGCAGGAGTTGACGCCATGCTTGTCGGCACTACCCTCATGAGGGCTAAGGACATTGGAGCAAAGATCGACGAGCTACTTGGCAAATAGCTAAGAACACAGATAAAAAAACTACTATTACAAAGATAGATGCATGACAGAAACCATCCTGCAAAAGGAATTATTGGGTGTCTTTTAAAAGTTCAAAGTGAATTACGTCCCGGATATAATGAAAAGATATATCATGATGCATTAATATTAGTCTGAGAACAGGAAGATCGAACTATGGAACAGAAAAGGGTCTGAAGTTTTTACAAGGGTATAAACGAAGGCAGCAACATGGGAGATTTATTAGTGGTAGAAGATAAAATATTAACTGAACAGAAAGAGCAAATATGGAATATCCCTAAAACTTTTGAGTTCCAAGTGCTATCATACTTAAAGGCATCTGGCATAAAATTTGGACTAGTAGTCAATTTTGGTGATAGAAGATATCAATTATAATATTAACATTGTAATCTGTGTAATTGAATAAAGTGAAAACCATCATTAAAAAAGCAAACGTTCTTATTGAAGCTCTTCCTTACATAAAAAAATTTTACGGGAAGACATTTGTCATTAAATACGGCGGCGCAGCCATGGTTGAGGAAAAACTCAAGGATGCATTTGCCCGGGACATAGTTCTTTTGAATTTCATTGGTATCAAGACGGTAATAGTTCATGGAGGCGGACCAAAGATAAACAGGATAATGGAACAAATGGGTAAAAAGCCGGTTTTTATTCATGGGCAGAGGGTAACCGACGAGGAGACAATAGATATCGTAGAAATGGTCCTCGGAGGACTTATTAACAAACAGATCGTGTCTCAAATAAATAATCACGGGGGACGTGCAAT
>CAYFYW010000141.1:0-2331 GCA_964347425.1 uncultured Nitrospirales bacterium | reverse complement strand
AAGCCCTTTATCATGTAGATATACAAACCAGATTTCAATGTTTGACTCTATGTGATAAGATTACCGAAAAAACCCACTATTTTACTTTGAGAAAAAAATCCCTACCCAAGTATTTAACGGGGAAATATATTGTTATGGAACGCCCGATTCCAGCGATATACAGGATTATATGCTAAAAATCATCGTATAATCAAGTAAATATTTTAGCCCAAATCCCCATACAGGAGTACTGTTAAACAATTATAGGGTGACGGTATCAGCCCCGAACGGTTTTAAGCATACCAGAGGCCTCGGATGGATGGTGAGGCGTGATGCTTACCTCACTTTTAGATACTTACGCAGATTCCTGCTTTGCAGTTAACACGGCCCGTGCCATTGGTTAAGTATGGAGGGTATCTTACAGAAGATATTTTTCTTTTAAATCTTCTAATTTTGATAGATACTGTTTTTGATGGATAAGACCGATCTGATTACTGATATCATTAAATAAAGTTTTTATATGGGGCATTATATCGATGCCGTGTAAGTTAAATTTTTCATCATTGGCCCTGTCAAGAATGAGGACACTATAGTAAGTGGTTAAGATTCTAACCTTTGAGTCTCTCCTCAACAGATAGCTCCTCCCTGCAAGTGTGTTCAAAAAATAAACAGAATACTCATATAAAACCTCAATTGAAGGGCGTCCCTTCATCTTTCCCCTGGAATCATTACCCCACATGAACCACAGATAGAAGGTTTTCATCGCTGATTCAATAATTTCTGACTCATTTTTCAGTATTCCTTTTACAAGACTAACCCGCTTCTTACCCAGGACCCTATAGAAGTGGGCCAAATTCCGGAGCAATCTGTAAAGTGACTCCACTTCACCTGTGACAATAGGAGAATTCGAAGATAATTTCTGAACCGCTTGTTGAAATTCAAGATATGTCCCTCCTTCCAGCTTATAGGCAGTAACATACTCCTGTTTATTAAGATATGAAAAGAACGCTGCAATTTGACGCTCTATTTTCTCAAGGCTTATTTGTTCCTCTGCCGGAAAAACCTCTGTTGAGTCTTCTCCAAAGACTTCAATCAACTTTTCCCCGGGAACCCTTGCGCCCTTAAGCAGTGTCAGTTCTTCCTGAAGGCCCGCAATCTTATATTCCAGGTTCCCGGTCATTTCCTGACACTTTTCTCGCTCCTGCTTTCTGGCACTCTCAAGACCCCCCTTATGCCAGTTATAGGCAAAATAACCAATGATTGCGAGAATCAAAATAATAATTGATATCCTGATTAATCGTTTCATTTCAAATTATTTGCAAGACTTCATTCCTCGGTGCACTGCGCCCTCTCTTAATTTATAACCCTTCCTCTATTCAATTTCAAGATAATATTTGGGGTCAGGTCTTGTAATGCAACATGCAAAACAAGCAATGTTTCATGCTGCTACAGATTACACTGATTTTCTTGAAGTCTTAAGCACACAGAAGTAGATATCAATGACTATAGAGATTTTGTTCAAGCAGGAATGAAGGGAAAGTCGCCATGGCGAGGCCTGACCCCATTTTTCAACAAATTTTTTCATATTATGTTAAGATAACGCTAACCTTATTATTTTATCGGGAGAGGTCAAATTATGGGAAAGAAACTATATGTAGGTAACATCTCGTTTGAGGTAACAGAAGAAGCCCTTAAAGAACTCTTTTTAACAGTTGGGGGGGTTGAGTCAGTCAAGATTATAACTGATGCGCACACAGGTCAATCAAAAGGTTTCGGCTTTGTCGAAATGGCTTCCGAAGAAGATGCGCAGAAAGCCATGACAGATCTGAATGGCACAACATTTATGGAAAGACCTCTCATCGTAAATGAGGCAAGACCTCAGAGACCCAGGGAACGGAGACCTTCTGGAGATTACAGGGGTGGTTTTGGCAGAGGCAGGGGATCAGGAAAGAGAAGGAGGAGATAAACCATTTGGCAGTAAAAGTTTACGGAAGTGATATAGATAAAGCGATTAAATTATTGAACCGCCAGTTGCAGAAGGAAGGTCTTTTCAAAGAGATGAAAAAGAGAAGTTTCTATGAAAAGCCTTCGGTAAAAGAGAAACGAAAACGAATAGAGGCACGAAAAAAAAGGATGAAAGCCCGGAAGTTCAAAAGACAGGGTTAAGGTTGAAAAATTTACAGAAAAATGGAGTAATTACTGGGAGCGTCTGTTGTACCTGATGCTGATTTCGTAGGAAACCCTCACATGGCCGGAGTAAAGATAATCGTTATTAGCGTGGCAAATCAGTTTTCCCTTTCCTGACTTTTTACGATTTTTTATCAGATTGGTTATCACCGAGGTAAATTCAAA
>CAYFYW010000140.1:0-3545 GCA_964347425.1 uncultured Nitrospirales bacterium | reverse complement strand
GAGTTGAGCTAGTCTCTCTCGGAGAGAAAAATTGTTCCCTCGCGCGCTGATTCGCGCTCGGGAACAATCCGTTCGAGACTGAGGGCCCCAAAGGGCCACCAGCTCAACTCGGGCGTTAGCCTAAGATTATGAATAATGATAAGGCAAATTTCACTGTCATATTCCGAACAGGGAGATCATGGGAATATGATATGGTTATCAATACCCTCAAAGAAAAAGGCATTCCATATCAAAATAGAGAAGAACACTCGTCAGGACTTCGATTTGCCATGCCGCTAAGGGCAACGCCGGGGCCCGGAACCTGGTGGTCAGTATTGGTTCCTGAACGTTTTATTGATGAAGCAAAAGGTATACTGTCAGAACTTCCGATTGAAATGAAGACTGATCCCGATATTTGGCACTTTTCATCATCAAAATCTGTTAAACGTGGCTGGCAAATTTATGCTTGGATAATTTTAGGGTTCTCGGTACTTTGGCTAATTTATAAAATTATCACTCAATGGAATAATTAAAAGGCTAACAACACATTGCACCTGATGCTTCGCACAGGTGACTTTTTCGTTCCCGAGACGCTGCGCGCCTCGGGAACGCCCGAGTTGAGCTAGTCTCTCTCTCGGAGAGAAAAAATGTTCCCTCGCGCGCTGATTCGCGCTCGGGAACAATCCGTTCGAGACTGAGGGCCCCAAAGGGCCACCAGCTCAACTCGGGCGTTATACCTGAATAATAAAGTGGTAGCCTTATGCGATTTCAAATCATAATCAATGGCGAAGAAACATGCACGGCGGGAATTAAAGACTATGGAGTCTTGTCGGCTATCTTTAGCTGGGTACTACGAGATCCAGCTAAGTATGACTCAAAGAAACATCCATCATTAGAAAAATTTACAGCCGAGGAAACATCCTTTCATATTGGAGGTATGTTGAATAATGGCTCTCATGTCGAATGGATCAAGCGAGAAATAAAACCAGGCGATGAAATTACAATCAAAATTCTTGAACCCGGAGAATATGACGAACCAAAAAAGAAAGACAAATGAAAAGCGGACATAACACAGCAATCGAGGCGACAGGCAATAGACTTTGCGGTTTTTTTTTAAAAGCTGGTTGTCTCTGCGCCTCATTTATCTCGTTAGAAACATAAAAAATAAAAATGATAGGAATAATATTATCGATAATTTTCCCCGGACTCGGACAATTTTATTACGGTAAAAACGGTCGAGCTATAGCGATGTTGATATTGGGTGTTACTCCTCTCTATCCAATAGCTTTAGTTTGGAGTATTATTGATATCGTACGGCTCAACAAAAAGGGAGAAGCCCCAAAATTTGAAAAGAAAGAGGCGATTTGGGGGATTATATTTCTTCTTGTGATAATACCAGTATGCTTTCTCATATTATTTTTTGGATCATTCACTTTATTTAATTGGTATTCAGAGGCATACAATAAGCCAAGA
Organism: uncultured Nitrospirales bacterium; assembly: GCA_964347425.1. Taxonomy (GTDB): domain Bacteria; phylum Nitrospirota; class Thermodesulfovibrionia; order UBA6902; family BMS3Bbin08; genus CAYFYW01. Next base: position 2,093 of record CAYFYW010000140.1, on the reverse strand, counting down.
ATCACAATGCAAGAAGGCAATGATATTGTTAGGGCATTAAATAAATACAAAAAAGAAAAAGAACATTACCCTGAAGATCTCCAAACGTTGATTAGCAGAAATCCTATTCGATCCAGATGGATATCAGATGCATGGGGACAAACATATCATTATGAAATCACAAATGATAAAGAAAACTTTAAACTGATTTCAAAAGGGAAAGATGGAACTCTGGGTACGGAAGATGATCTAATCTTCGAATGATAAATAACTAATGAATTTAATTTCTAACAAACCATTGCAGCGGATGCGAAACTCGCCCCGCTGATTTTGACGTTCCCGAGACGCTGCGCGCCTCGGGAACGCCCGAGTTGAGCTAGTCTCTCTCGGAGAGAAAGATTGTTCCCTCGCGCGCTGACTTCCGCCTTTGTTATACTACGGCGAGACACAGCGCGCCTGCCTGCCGGTAGGCAGGCTCGGGAACAATCCGTTCGAGACTGAGGGCCCCCAAAGGGCCACCAGCTCAACTCGGGCGTTAGCTTTACAAATAAAAAAAAGAGCATATAATTTGGTTATACCTTGAGAGGAGGGCCAAATGAGCAAAAAAGATGCATATATTGAAAAAGCCCAGGCAGTAATTAATGAACACATGGCTAAGCTTGATCAACTGAAAGCAAAGGCACAAGGTGAAATAGCAGATCAGAAAATCAAATCACTGGATAAAATCGATGAACTGGAAACAAAAATAAGGGAAGCAAAATCCCGCCTTTCTGAAATAACTGATGCTGGTGATGATGCCTGGGAAAACGCAAAAAACAAATTTGACAACTTGGCAGATGATATAGGAAGCGCATTTAAGAAATTCTTCAGCAAGGATGATGAGTGAACCGACTCTAAAAAAGAGCAAATAGAACATTCGTATAATTATGATGCATCCCAACATAAAAGGCGCTGAACCGTATAGCGACGGCTGTAAATTCGCTGTTTGGGCGCCAAATGCTGAAAAAGTCTTTGTCATTGGAACGTTTAACAAATGGAACAAGACAGAGCATCCGATGGAGAGGACGCTTGATGGGTGGTGGTCAATCGATGTGCCCGATGTAAAGCCCGGCGATGAATACAGATACAGGATCATTAACGCAGGGAAAGAACATCTCCGAATCGATCCTTACGCCCGGCGGGTTACAAGTTCAGTTGGTAATGCAATTATTGTAGAATGTCATCCAGAAGGTAGAAAACGTGAGTTTAAAACTCCTCCGCTCAACGAATTGGTCATCTATGAACTTCATATCGGGACATTTGGAAAACGAGGAACGAAATCTGGCCCCGGTAATCTGGAAGGGGCGGTTGATCGGCTCACATATCTCAGAGATCTTGGAATCAATGCCATAGAAGTCATGCCGCTGGCCGAGTTTGCCGGAGGATATTCCTGGGGGTATAACCCTTCCCATATTTTTGCAGTTGAAAGTGATTACGGGGCCCTGTGCGATTTCAGGGCTTTCGTTGATGAGGCCCACAGGCTTGGTATTGCTGTGATCGTGGATGTTGTGTACAACCACTTCGGACCGAGCGACCTCGACCTTTGGCAGTTCGACGGCTGGAGCGAGAACGACAAAGGCGGAATTTATTTTTACAATGACTGGCGGGCAAAAACACCATGGGGAGAGACACGTCCTGATTACGGACGCAGTGAAGTCAGGGAGTATATTCGTGACAACAGCCTTATGTGGTTTCAGGAGTTTGGTGTAGACGGCCTCCGTTGGGATATGACCGCATTTATCCGCAACGTTGATGGACGTGATAATGATCCTGCAGGCGATCTACCCGATGGATGGGGTCTCATGCAGCGGGTAAATGAGGAGATCAGGAAGTATAAACCGGATGCGATCACCGTTGCTGAGGACCTTCAGAATAATGCATATATGACGAGGGCCCAGAATGATGGAGGAGCAGGGTTCAGCACGCAATGGGCGGCTCCTTTTGTTCACTCTGTTCGAGAGGCACTGATAGGAGCCGATGACTTGTTTCGGGACATGGAGGCCGTCCGCAATGCCATTCAGCACCGCTATTATCTTGATGCCTTTGAGCGGGTGATCTATACGGAATCGCATGAT
>CAYFYW010000139.1:0-2222 GCA_964347425.1 uncultured Nitrospirales bacterium | reverse complement strand
AACGAAATTTTTTTTTTAGAGGAAGCTCTGGCAAAGGCGACTGAAACTGTTATTGCCACCGGTGAAAAGGACTTTAATTATGACGTATTCTATCCTTCTTCAAGTCCACAGAAGATTTTAGATACTGCATATACTCTTCCTTTTATGGCGCCAAGACGTCTGGTTGTCTTGAAAGACTTCCATACGTTTTCAGCCGCTCAGACCGAAACTATAACCCCTTATTTTAAAAATCCCTGTGATACAACATGTATGTTAATATTTTCCATGAAAGAACCCAAACTTAGAGTTAACATTGCGCGGAATGTATACCACCTTAAGATAAGAGAAACCGATATACCTGCATGGATAAAACAATTAGCGGTAAAGAAGGGTATTAAAATGACCGGAAGTTCTGTTGAGTGCTTAATCGAATCTATTGGCCCTGATGTTGGACTTCTTGTAATGGAGGTTGAAAAACTGGTTCTTTCAGGACTTAAGACAATAGATGCCAAGGATATTATCTCTTCAACAGGCATGACCAGAGAATATATGCCATTTAATCTTGTAGATTCGCTGATAGCGGGTCAAAAAACAAGGGCATTCAGAATCTTAAAAAACCTTATTAAAGGAAGTCCTTCCGGTGCACCCACCATTGTCGGAGCATTAAATTGGCATTATAAACAATTTTATACATTGTGGAAGAATAAGGGCAGAAGACCACTAAAGATGAATGATTCAACATTTAAAAAGCTTGTAAGACACCTTCCATCTTTCACACAGGAAAAATTCAGTCGGATATTTCAAAGCCTGCATGAAGCAGATGTTTACATAAAAACATCCGGAAGGCCCGATCTCGCGTTGGAAGTTTTACTGATTAAGCTGCTCCAGGCAAGGACAAAGAGTTGACAAGTTTCGTGAATCGTGAAACTTTCCTTGAGGCAGTATTTTTGTGGATTACTCCTTTAGTTGTGGCTTTGTCAATAGTACGAATGGCTTCATGTAATATGGCTTTTGCTCTTTCATTATTTTTGTTTGCAACTTCAAGCTCGATCTTTTTTGAGAGGGTTTTTAGCATATTCTTGACAGCTCGGTTTCTCAGCGTTCTTTTATCCGTTTGTCTTATCCTCTTTTTGACCGATTTACTTTTCTTTGGTGCTGCTTTTGCAGGCAATAGATTACCTCCGGGTAAAAATATTTATTTGCAGTTTTTAAGTATTGGCGCTCATTCGTGTTATTCGACTCTAAAGTTTATATAAAAAGGACATGAAAGTCAAGTTGTAACAGGTATTTTAGAATATACCCATTTCCCTGTTTTCCTATTTCGGGTTAACAAAAGTATAATTATGAGATTAGCTTAGACATATGGATGAAAAGAAAAAAATCGCTAAAGCTGCAGGTAAGATGTCGACCGGAACATTTATCAGCCGCATTACGGGCTTTATCAGGGATATCTTGCTGGCTAAGATATTCGGTGCAACCGGACTTACAGATGCCTTTTTTATCACATATCGTATTCCGAACCTTCTCAGAGAGCTTTTTGCTGAAGGCTCTGTGTCTGCCGGTTATGTGCCTGTTTTTACAGAATATTTGACAAAAGAGGGCACGGACAATGCAAAGAGACTCGCGGGCGTTGTGTTTGCTTTTCTGCTGTCAGTATTGATGGTAATTTGCCTGTCCGGAATCCTTCTTGCTCCTTACATAGCATCAGCGATTGCTCCTAGCTTTACAGGAAACCCGGTAAAATTTTCACTGACGGTTAAATTAATAAGGATAATGTTTCCCTTTCTCCTTTTTATCAGCCTCGCAGCACTTGCCATGGGTACGTTGAATTCACTGCGTTCTTTTTTTATCCCTGCCCTTGCACCGGCATTTTTTAATCTTGGCATAATTGCATCCGCCATCTTTCTTGCACCGAATTTCTCTGTCCCGATTCTTGCTGTAGGACTCGGGGTTACCGTTGGTGGAGCACTGCAGTACGGAATACAGGTAGTAGCCCTTGCTAAACAGGGTTTTAACATGAAGCCGATTTTTTCTTTCTCCCATCCAGGTCTTAAAAAAATATTTCTTTTGGTTTTGCCGGTGGTACTGGCAACAGGTGCTACCCAGATAAACGTCCTGGTAAACAATATTTTTGTGACCTATCTTGCCGAGGGAAGTGCAACTTATCTCTATTACGGGCTGAGACTTGTTCTTTTTCCTATTGGTATCTTCGGCGTTGCCATGGCTATGGCCGTGCTTCCCTC
>CAYFYW010000138.1:0-16328 GCA_964347425.1 uncultured Nitrospirales bacterium | reverse complement strand
ATTGGGCTGAATTTCGGCAAGGTTGCAGGTGCGGGTCTGGAACAGCACATGCATGTGCATATTGTTCCCCGGTGGACAGGCGATACGGACAGCATGCCTATTATATCTGAAACGAGGGTCATGCCCGAGCATTTGAAAAAGACATATGACAGGCTCGGCAAGTTTTTTAAAAAATAGGATATCCTGCCCCCTTTTTCAAATCCTCTACGAATCATAGACCATCCCCCCCGGGATCGAGTCGATTCGGTTTATCCACAAACCCTCTTTAATATATTTCAATCATTATGTTATAGTTTTAAGTTCTCAGCGAGGTATGTACGAATGTCCCAGCTAACCCCTTTGATGAAACAATATCACGATATTAAGCGGAATTATCCTGATACCATTGTGTTTTTCCGTCTTGGTGACTTCTATGAGATGTTCGGTCAGGATGCAGTTACCGCTTCAAAGATTCTTCAGATAACGTTGACGACAAGAGACAGAGCGAAAGAATCACCAATACCTATGTGCGGCATTCCATATTTTGCAGCGGAAACGTATATCTCGAAGCTGATAAAGGCAGGTCATAAGGTTGCAATATGCGAACAGGTGGAAGACCCCAAAGAGGCGAGGGGAATAGTCAGGAGAGAGGTAGTAAAGGTCTTTACGCCGGGAACATTTCTCCCCGAGAACCCTAAAGAAAATTACTATATACTCGGATTTTCCCAGAAGGAAAATATCTTTGGATTTGCAGTAGCAGATATAACTACCGGAGAGTTTTTAATTTACCAGTCTCATGAAAACCTTGAAAATGAGATAAACAGATTCGAACCCAGGGAAATACTTTTCCCAATGAGCCTGAAAAATAATCCCTCTGTAATGAGCGATCTTAACGGTTATTATCTTACCACTTATGATGACTGGTATTTTGACTATATCGAGGCATACGGAAAACTGTTAAAACATTTCAAAGTTGCCTCACTCCAGGGGTATGGATGCGAGGATATGGTAATAGCCATTTCTGCAGCCGGTGCATTGCTTAACTATCTGGAAGAGACCCAGAAACAGACGGTCACATTTAAAAAAATAAATGTGCTCAGACATCAATCGCACATGTTGTTGGATACGACAACACAGAAGAACCTTGAGATTACAAAAAGCATGAGGGATGGGGAAAAAGAAGGAAGTCTTCTGTGGGTTATTGATGAAACTCTTACCCCGATGGGCGGAAGACTCTTGAGATCATGGCTCCTCAATCCCCTGATAGCTGTCAATGAAATCAGGCAGAGACAGGATACCGTAAGAGACATAATGAGCGACAGCGGCAAACTTGCAAAGATTCAAAGCCTTCTAAAAGACATGTCTGATATCGAGCGTCAGGCTTTGAAAATCAGTTGTGGCACTGCTAACGGGAGGGATCTCCTGTCCTTAAAAAAATCATTAAGCATATTGCCTGATCTTAAAGATCTGCTTCAGGAATATGAGTATAAAAGGATCAAATTTTTATCAAGAGAGATTGACGTACTTTCTGAGGTGAAGGGCCTTATCGAACAGGGCATAGCTGACGATTGCCCTTTGAGCGTGAGAGACGGGGGTATAATAAAAAAAGGGTATAATCCAGAGATTGATGAACTGAGACAAATCAGTGGTAGTGGAAAAAATTTAATAGCTACTCTTCAGGCCAGTGAAAGAATGAGAACCGGAATCTCATCGCTGAAAGTAGGTTATAACAGAGTATTCGGTTATTATATCGAAGTTACAAAGCCCAATCTTTCACAGGTCCCCGACAACTATATAAGAAAACAGACCCTTGTCAATGGTGAGAGATTTATAACCCCTGAACTGAAGGAACAAGAGGCGAAGATTCTTGGTGCAGAAGAAAGACTCAAAAACCTTGAATTTGAAATTTTCGCCAGCATAAAAGATAAGATTTCTGAAAAAACAGAGAGACTTCAAAAAACATCTTCGGCAATTGCAGAGCTTGATGCTCTTTATAACCTTGCCTTTGTTGCCAAAAAATATAATTATGAGTGTCCTGTTGTGGATAATGGAGACGTAATCCAGCTTTCCGAAGGCAAACACCCGGTTCTTGAGAGGCTGTCACTGGCTGAAAAATTCGTGCCGAACGATGCCTTAATCGATGCAGATTCTCATAATATTTTGATAATTACGGGTCCCAACATGGCGGGCAAGTCAACTTACATGAGGCAGATCGCGTTAATAGTGCTTATGGCGCAGATAGGGAGTTTTGTGCCGGCCAAAGACGCAAGAATAGGCATTGTTGATAAAATATTTACGCGGATTGGTGCCTCAGATGTAATAACCCGGGGACAGAGTACTTTTATGGTGGAGATGCTTGAAACGGCCAATATCTTAAATAATGCGACCGGGAAAAGTCTTATATTGCTTGATGAAGTGGGGAGGGGCACGAGCACCTTTGACGGCATAAGTATTGCATGGGCTGTTGCTGAATATATAGCAAATAATTTGAAGGCAAGAACCCTCTTCGCTACGCATTTTCATGAACTCACAGAACTCGCATTGTGCCTGAAAGGGATACGAAATTTAAATGTCGCTGTAAAAGAATGGGGAGAAGAAATAATATTTCTCAGAAAGATTGAAGAAGGACCTGCTGACAAGAGCTATGGCATTCAGGTCGCAAGGCTTGCAGGTCTTCCTGAAGATACGATCAGGAGAGCGAAAGAGGTTTTATCAAATCTTGAAAAAGCAGAGCTTAATGAGCTTGGAGCGCCAAAGCTCGCATACACCAATGAATCTGTCTCCCCTGAAAACGTAAGGACAGGTCAGTTAGACCTCTTTGCCACGCAGGCAGACCCTGTAATTAGAGAACTCCTTGGTCTTGACATTCTGGGCATGACGCCTATTGAGGCGCTTAATAAACTCTACGAGATGAGAAGAAGGCTTTCAGAAAAAAAGGAAGAAAACTGAAGAATAATGCATACCTGTTCCTTGACTTTTATTTTTGGTACTAATAAAATCTGCAAAAACAGGGCTGGAATTAGATGAGTCGCAAACTTATAGTCGCAGATGAAAGCATAATTATACAAAAAACCGTTGCTCTCGTTTTTTCTGATAGAAATTTTATTATAACTCCTTTCAGCAACGGTAAAGAGGTTTTGGGGAGCCTTACATCTGAAGTTCCTGATATTGTATTGGCTGACATAGATTTATCGGGAATGGATGGTTACGAGTTGTGCAGAACAGTTAAAAAAAATCCTGATTTAAAGACGGTTAAGATAATTCTGCTCGCTGCTGCAGTAAAAGGTATCGACGACAATAAGGCAAAAGAAGCAGGTGCGGATGATTATATAATAAAGCCTTTTAAATCCGAGGAGTTAATAAGTAAGATAGACGCTGCCCTGGCTTCAAATGGTGATATTGCTCAACTCAGGGGTGAGCTGGAGCGACTCAGAAAAGAGTTGCAGATGAGTAAGGAAGGGGCAGATGAAATTAGCAGGGAATTGTTAAACAAAGCTGAAACCGTCGATACTTTGAATGATACCATTACTGGACTTCAGGAAGCTCTGCGATTAGCTGAAGAAAAAGCAGGGAAAATCAACAGGGAGTTCATAGAAAAAACCCTGTTGCAGGCAATGCCAGAGATAACCAGCAGAGCTGTTGACGAGATAATACGGGGCACTCTTATGTCTGAATTAAATAATGCTATTGAAAAATCCGTAGAGGAAAAAATTCCATACGCCATAGAAAATGCTATTAAAGAAAAAATAGAAGAATTAAAAAAGGGACAGAGTATCACAGATGAGAGCAGTTGACCTGCTCGGTGTTATTATCGATGATTGAAAAGAGTTATAACCCGAAAGGCATAGAAGAAAAGTGGTATCGTTTCTGGCTTGAAAAGGATTTTTTTCGCGCTGGTGCTATTACCGACAGACCAGGAACTGAGTTGCAGCGACCCGCTTACTGTATAGTAATTCCTCCCCCTAATGTCACCGGCTCTCTCCATTTAGGGCATGCCCTTGATGTGACGCTTCAGGACATAATTATAAGATGGAAGAGGATGTCCGGTTATAATACACTCTGGCTTCCCGGTACAGACCATGCAGGCATTGCAACCCAGAACGTGGTGGAAAAAGAACTTAAAGAGCAGGGGCTGGACAGGCACAAGCTCGGCAGGGAGACCTTTATTAAGAAAGTATGGGAATGGAAGGAGCGTTATGGTGGAGAGATTATACATCAACTTAAGCGTCTTGGAGCTTCCTGCGACTGGAGCCGTGAAAGATTTACCCTTGATAAAGGCCTGTCAAGGGCGGTAAGAGAGGTATTTGTAAGGCTTTATAGCGAAGGTCTCATATACAGAGGAGATTATATAATCAACTGGTGTCCAAGGTGTCATACTGCCCTTTCAGACCTTGAAGTAGAACACGAGGAAAGAAGGGATAACCTCTATTATATAAGATATAATTTCGCTCATAAGGATGGACATGTTGTTGTTGCCACGACAAGGCCTGAAACACTTCTCGGTGATACGGCTGTTGCAGTCAACCCAGAGGACGAAAGATATACAGGGATCATAGGGAAGATTCTGAAATTGCCTCTTTTAGGGAGGGAGATTCCTGTAATTGCCGATGACTTTGTCGATGTATCTTTCGGCACAGGCGCGGTAAAGGTGACACCTGCCCATGATCCCAATGATTTTGAAATCGCCCGGAGGCATAACCTGCCCTTTATAAAGATAATGACAGGTTTCGGAAAGATGACGGAGGCAACAGGCCCGTATGAAGGACAGGACAGGTTTGAATGCAGGAAAAATGTTCTCAGGGATTTGGCATCTGCAGGTCTTCTTGTGCAGGTTAAGGAACACGTCCTGGGGTTAGGGCATTGTTACAGGTGTAAGACCGTTGTAGAGCCATATCTTTCCAAGCAATGGTTCGTGAAGATGAAGCCTCTGGCGGAAAGCGCGATCGAGGCTGTCAGGAACGACAGAGTAAAGATTATTCCATCAATCTGGAAGAACAGCTATTTCGATTGGATGGAGAACATAAAGGACTGGTGTATATCAAGGCAGATCTGGTGGGGGCACAGGATCCCGGTATGGTATTGTAAAGAGATGCAGAGCGCGGAATGCAGAATGCAGAACGGAATTATTGTGTCGTCGGATACACCAGGGATATGTCCTTATTGTAGTTCTGAAAAATTAGTACAGGATGAAGATGTACTTGATACCTGGTTTTCGTCTGCACTCTGGCCATTTTCGACCCTCGGCTGGCCTGATGACACAGAAGACCTCAGGACCTTTTATCCAACAGATGTATTAATAACCGGTTTTGATATACTCTTCTTCTGGGTCGCAAGAATGATTATGATGGGTTTAAAGTTTATGAATAACGTGCCATTCAGGCATACGTACATTCATGCCCTCATCAGGGATGAGAGAGGACAGAAGATGAGTAAATCAAAGGGTAATGTAATTGACCCGCTGAAAATGACAGAAACATATGGAACGGATTCATCCAGATTTACGCTCACTGCCTTTGCAGCTCAGGGAAGGGATATAAAATTTTCGGAAAAAAGGGTAGAGGGGTACAGGCATTTTATAAATAAGATATGGAACGCAGCAAGGTTTATCATGGTGAATATAAAAGAGGATGACGATATAAAGCCTGTGAAGGATATCACATATTTAAGCCTTGCTGACAGGTGGATTTTAAGCAGGTTATCGAGTGTTGCATCAGAGGTAAATGAATCCCTTGGTGAATATAGATTTAACGATTCAGCAAATCTTTTATACCAGTTCATGTGGCACGAATTCTGCGACTGGTATCTTGAAATGATAAAGCCGGCACTATATGGAAAAGATAAGAATTTAAGAAGGGCAGCCCTGAGCACCATTGTTCATGTGTTTGAGGTAACCCTCAGCCTGCTGCATCCCTTTATTCCCTTTATAACAGAGGAACTCTGGCATTATCTCCCCGTTGAGAATAAACCTGAAAGTCTGTGTATACGCAGGTTCCCGACAGAAGGAGACGGTATTAGAGATAAAGATGCAGAGAATCAAATGGGGCTTGTCATGGATGCTGTCATCGGGATAAGAAGTATCAGAGGTGAACTTAATTTATCTCCGTCGCTTGAGGTGAAGGCAATAATCAAGGCGTCTAATGGGACAGAGAGTGTCTTAAACAATAATATCCCTTATATCTCAAAGCTGGCAAAAACGCGCAGCATTGAAATAGGCCATAATGTCAGGAAACCCGAAGATGCTGCTGTATCGGTAAGGCCTGCTATGGAAATATTTGTTCCCTTAAAAGGGCTATTTGATGTCGATTCAGAGATTAAACGGTTGAATAAGGAAATTAATAAAATCGAGGGGACCCTTTCGATTATCCAGAAGAAGCTTGCTAATGAAGATTTTATACGTAAAGCACCTAAAGCTGTTATTCAAGAGAACAAAGATAAGTATAGAGAATTTAAAGATAAAATACAGACGATTTTTGATAGTATTGAAAAACTCAAAAAATGGGGGAAATAGAATAGCTAAAAGGCATGGGGACTGACAGCAGCCGGTGCACTGGCAGCGGAAGATGCTCGGTCAGCTAAGAAGCAAATAACTCATTAATTTTTATGAAAATATCTTTTTTGCCACAGAGTGCACAGAGGTCTCAGAGAAAGAATTTAAAATATAATTACACAACTCTGTGTGAATAGAATACCACGTGGGGTATCCTACTGTGGTCAGTGGCTAAATACTTACAAGAAATGAATAGTTTTTTCGACATAGATTCAATCCTGTCATACTGCCTGTCGGAAGACATAAGAGATGGTGATGTCACAACATGTGCTATCGTCCCAGAATCCCACAGATCAGAGGCAGCCATGACTGCTAAAGAAACTTTTGTCTTGGCCGGCCTTCCATTCGCAGAAAGAATTTTCAAGATAATAAATCCGCAATTAACATTCACTGCCAGTAAAAAAGACGGGGATACAGTAAAAAAAGGAACCATTTTTTCAAAGATTAGGGGGGGTACCAGAGGATTGTTAACGGGTGAGAGAACCGCCCTGAACTTTGTTCAGAGACTTTCAGGCATAGCGACGCTTACACGAGAATTTACAGAGTGTGTAGAAGGTCTCCCGGTAAAAATTACTGACACAAGAAAAACAACGCCAGGGCTCCGCTTTTTTGAGAAATATGCTGTGAGAGTTGGGGGAGGGAATAATCACAGATTCGGACTGTTCGACGGCATTCTCATAAAAGATAATCATATTCAGGCTGGCGGTGACATTAAAAAAGCGGTCCGGCTTGCCAGGGAAAATGCCCAACATATGCTTAGGGTTGAGGTGGAGGTAAAAAATGTAATGGAGGTCAGGAACGCTCTGGGTGCAGGTGCAGAAATAATAATGCTGGATAACATGTCCCTGAAAGATATTAAGAGGTCTGTAGGAATAATTCGAAAGCAGAATCCCGGGACTATCATAGAGGTCTCGGGTAATATCAATAGGGATAATGTAAAAGCAGTGGCACAGACAGGTGTTGACCTGATTTCCATAGGTGCTCTTACGCATTCTGCAGTTGCAGTTGATATCAGTATGGATATTAAACCTCTGCAGGCGGGTCAATTGACAAAGAGTTAACATAATCCTTATAATTCTTCTGTTATTTATTCGTAACTAACAACGCGCAAAAAATCCAGATGACTGTTTTTCCCTGACAGCCTGAAGGGAAAGGCGGTTATATTCATGCGGGTTTTAAGCATAGCATGAAAATCAAAGTATCCGATATACCTGAGAGTGGTATTGAGAAAGAACTGAAATTTCCGTTAACTCTCAATGAAGTTGGGCTAACGAGAGGCGTTGATGTCGTTTTAAGAATAAGAAGGTTTGGGAAAAAGGTGCTTGTGGATGGCCGGACTACCTGTGTTGCTGATCTTGTCTGTAGCCGCTGTTTAAAACAGATTTCTCGTCCCATGGATGTGGGCTTTAATCTTGAATATATCCCTTACAGGGAATACGGGGAAAAAGATGAACACGAATTAACAAGTAAGGAGTTGGATTTCAGCTTCTATCAGGACGATGAGATAGATATTGGAGATTTAATAAGAGAGCAAATTATCCTTGCTGTTCCCATGAAACCGTTATGCGAGCCAGATTGTAAGGGGATATGTTCCAAATGCGGTACTAATTTAAATGAGATGTCCTGCGATTGCGGTAGCGATGAGATAGATACCCGGCTGGCTCCGCTAAAAAAACTTAAAGAATCTTTGAAAAAGCATTAAATTTTAATAATAATTGAAGCTGTAAAAAGGAGTATAAATGGCAAATCCAACGCATAGACATACAAGGTCAAGGAGGGATAAAAGGAGGGCTAACTGGAAGATCAGCGGTCCCAATATTATCCTTTGCCCCGAGTGTCAGGAGCCCACACTGTCCCACAGGGTATGCCCCAACTGCGGAAGCTACAGAGGGAAAAAGATTATAGAGGTGGTTGAAAAAGAAGGTGTATGAGGGTTGCTCTTGACGCAATGGGAGGGGATCACGCCCCCGCTGTTACCGTAGAAGGAGCTGTAGCGGCTGTCAATGAATTCCAGGAGCTTTCAGTTGTTCTCGTAGGAAATGAGACTGAAATAACCAATGAATTGAAGGGGAAAAAATATCCTCCCTCTTCGCTAAGTATAAAGCACGCAACCCAGGTTGTTGAGATGGATGAGGCTGCTATATCCGCCTTAAGACGCAAGAAGGATTCCTCAATAAAAGTTTCTGTTGAGCTCGTAAAATCCGGTGAAGCTGATGCAATGGTAAGCGCTGGTAATTCCGGTGTAGTTATGGCAACAGCCCTTTTTTTTCTCGGAAAGCTTGATGGTGTTGAAAGGCCGGCAATTGCCGCCATCATGCCCACACTGAAAGGCCTCTTTGTCCTGATAGATGCCGGTGCTAATGTGGATTGCAAATCTTCCAATTTATTACAGTTTGCAATAATGGGCGAGGCTTATGCGAGGAGCATTTTAAACATCGATGTCCCTAAAATCGGTTTGCTCGGGATAGGTGAAGAGGATGCAAAAGGCAATGAACTTACAAAGGAGACGTTCAGGCTTTTAAAAGATTCCGGTATCAATTTTATCGGGAATGTAGAAGGCAAGAATATTTTTATGGGGGATGCCGATGTTGTGGTATGTGACGGTTTTGTGGGGAATATTGCACTGAAAATTAGTGAGGGTCTTGCAGAGGCAATAGAAAGAATGCTTGAAATTGAAATATCAGAGAAAACGAAAGGGAGGTTTGGGTATTTTTTCTTTAAGGACGCACTTAGAAATTTTAAAAGGAAAACAGATTATTCAGAATACGGCGGCGCTCCACTCCTCGGAATAAGTAAGCCGTGCATAATCAGCCATGGTCGGTCAACTTCCAAGGCTATAAAAAATGCGATTAAAATTGCAGGAGAGTTTTATAAAAAGAGAGTTCTTGATATTATATCTGCGGAATTTAATGCAAAGGTCTTAAAAGGGGAAAGACTTGCGGATAAGAAGTAGAATAACAGGCACAGGTTCTTATGTGCCGAAGAATATTCTCAGTAATTTTGATCTTGAAAAGATGGTGGATACCTCTGATAAATGGATTGTTGAAAGAACAGGCATCAGGGAAAGAAGAATTGCCAAAGATTCTGAGGCCGCTTCCGATCTCGGGGTGAAGGCTTCCAAAAGGGCGCTGAAGGACGCAGGAATAAAGCCAAAAGACCTGGACCTGATTATCGTTGCAACGATGAGTGGTGATATGCTTCTTCCGTCTACAGCAACTTTTATCCAGAGCAAACTCGGAGCAAAAAATGCAGCTGCTTTTGACCTGAACGCTGCATGCAGTGGATTTTTATATGGTATTTCCGTTGCTGACAGTTATATAAGATCCGGGAATTATAAAAAGATTTTACTCGTTGGCACCGAGGTCCTGTCCAAGTTTACCGACTGGAAAGACAGAGCCACATGTGTGTTGTTCGGTGATGCTGCCAGCGCAGTTGTTATTGAGTCTACTACAAAAGACAGGGGAATAATGTCAGTACACCTCCATTCAAATGGCAATCTTTGGGACCTCATATATCTGCCAGGAGGGGGTTCCAGATATCCTACGTCAAAAGAATCCGTTAAAAAAGGGCTGCACTTTATCAAAATGAAGGGTAATGAGACATTCAAAATAGCGGTGAGGACACTGGAAGAACTTGTGACCGAGACTCTCAAGGCAAATAAAATAAGACCATCTGACCTTTCGCTCCTGATTCCCCATCAGGCTAATTTGAGGATACTGAGGGCAACAGCCGAGAGACTGAAATTGTCAATGGATAAAGTTTTCATCAACCTTGATAAATACGGCAATACCTCAAGTGCATCCATTCCCATGGCCCTTGATGAAGCTGTAAGAGCGGGCAGAATTCATGATGGTGATTACATTCTCTTGGAGGCATTTGGAGGTGGTCTCACATGGTCATCGGCTCTGATAAGATGGTGACGGGAGCAATTACCAAATATTGAAAGATATGGAAACTGTTACGATGCGTTGGAATCGACTCAAACCAGATTCCAGAGTTTGGGTCATTGGTTATTATTTGGTTATTGATGCCTGCCCTGCCTACCGGTCTACGACTCATGGAGCAGGCAGGCGGCAGGCAGGCTTGGGATGTGGAATTTATCCCGACTGTTCGGGCTGAAATCCATTTAATGTCTGGATTTTATATATGAGGTATAATCGCGAATAAAGGGTAGTTGTATGGATTATTTTCTCACTGAAGAACAGGTAATGATAAGAGACCTTGCAAGACAGATTGCGGAAGAGAAAATAATGCCTGTCAGGGCTGAGTTAGACGAGAAAGAGGAATTTCCATGGGAGATTATGAAAGTCTTGTCTCAGTCAGATTTTTTTGGATTGTTTATCCCTGAAAAATATGGCGGCATGGGAAAGGGGTCTTTTGAACTGGCAATCGCTGTTGAGGAATTAAGCAGGGCATGCCTCGGCGTGTCTACGACGTATGCGGCTAATGCCCTCGGAACATATCCCCTCCTTCTTTATAGCTCTGAAGATCAAAAAAAGAAATTGCTGCCTGATATAGCTTCAGGTAAAAGACTTGTGGCATTTGCCCTTACTGAGGCAAGTGCGGGGAGTGATGCAGCAGGTGTCCAGACCACGGCAAGGCTTGACGGTAATGGATATGTTCTTAACGGAACAAAGCAGTGGATAACTAACGGTGGTGAGGCAGAGGTATACACTGTAATTGCGATGACGGACAAGGCCAAAGGCCCGAGAGGCGCCTCTGCATTTGTAGTTGAAAAAGGAACACCCGGTTTCAGCTTCGGAAAGAAGGAGAATAAAATGGGCATAAGGGCATCCGCCACGAGGGAATTAATATTCGAGAACTGTCGTATACCGAAGGAAAATATAATCGCAAGGGAAGGAATGGGTTTTATTGTGGCCATGAGAACCCTTGACAATTCAAGAACAGGGGTAGGTGCACAGGGAGTTGGTGTTGCGCAGGGTGCATTTGAGGCAGCATCACGTTATGCAATGGAAAGACAGCAGTTTGGCCAGCCGGTAATCAGTTTTCAGGCGGTGCAGCATATACTTGCAGATATGGCAACACAGATTGAGGCGGCAAGGTCCCTGGTGTATTCAGTTGCAAGGTATATAGACAGCGGGGCAAAAGATGTATCCAAGGAATCTGCAATGGCAAAGGTTTTTGCTACTGACGTTGCCATGAAGGTCACTGTTGACGCAGTGCAGGTTATGGGGGGGGCAGGGTATATGAGGGAGTACCCGGTTGAAAAGATGATGCGCGATGCAAAGATTCTTCAGATATACGAAGGCACAAACCAGATACAGAGGAATGTTATAGGGCAGGCATTGATTAAAGAGACGGCAAAAAAGAGGTAGTGTGAGTTCCCGCCCGCCTCCCTTTTTATGGTTATTTTGGACAGTAGTGATAATACATAAAAGGTTATTAATGGGGTAATAGATGGAAAAACGTGCCCATAAGCGTTTCAAAACCCGCTCTGTACAGAGGGCAAAGGTTATTGATATTGATGAGTTTACGATAAAAGATATAAGTATTGGCGGGATTTGCCTTGAAACTTCACCGGCTCTTAATATTAGCAATATCTACAGAATCGAGATAGTGTCCGGTGATGATAAAAAAATAACGCCGAAAGGTGTAGTGGTCAGGTCTTTTTTGAAGGGAACGCAAAAAACAAAGGATGAGACGGTACCTGTTTATGAAGCGGGTATAAAATTCATTGAATTAGATGATAGTGAAATTAATTTTTTAAAGAAATTTATCAGAGAGATTGCTGATAGCCTGTAAGTCCTGAAGAACATATTGAGATGTGGTTCTGAGGCTAATCGGTATTTAACTATTTGCACAATTACGCATATTTGGAATCCTTATAAATCTTATAAGTATTACTTATTTGACAATTATCGAATTTAGTGCTATAGTTCTTAACATTAAGGGCTTTTTCACTCATCTAATAAGAAACGGTTTTTGGTTACGCGAAAGAAATGCCTGTACTGCGGAAGTCCAGGCCTTTTTTTAAGAAAGGTGGAGAGCTTTTGTTTCTGCATAGGGCAGGATGAGCGAGATGCCAAATAATAAATCTTTAACTATGTTCGTCTTTATTTGCAATTGAAGGTATCGGCACTGTTTTCGAGAATCAAGATAGAGAAAGGTGGTGATGGTTTTATCAGGGTAAAACGGCAGAGAAGTAATTATCTTAGGAAAGGAGAAAGAAGTGATGAAGACATTTTTAAGAGGATTATTTATAGTGTTGATAGCAGTTGCATTGATGGGAGTTGTAGATACGAAAGCAGAAGCTGCGGATATGGGCGCTTTTTGCTGGACGGTCGAGCATCCTGGATTTGATAATGGAACCCAACATACTCTCAAGTTGGATACAACGCAGCATAAAGGTCAACACTACTCCTTACACGGTGGAGATGTTACATTTGATGTTACAGTTGACGGAAGTGCATATCTGTCCATGCCCGTGATCAAGTTCGGTGTTGCTTCAACTTTTCCAACGAGTTCTGCTCCGACAAGTACACCTTACTCCGTAGGAGCTGAACTTCATCCGACTCAGTTAAGTTCCGATTTCGGCACGATAAAATTGCCTGACGGAACGCTGTTGACTGGTGTAAAAGTTAAATATTTACCAACATGCCCATAGGGTCAGTCTAATTTGTGATAACGTAAAGAATACACTCTAAGGATAAAAAAGGGCACGGTGTTTCTTTAAGGGCACCGTCCCTTTTTTTATTTTTCCCCTCTTTTTCAAAATCCTCTGGAGTTTCAAAAGAGGTACGGTCGATTCTCCCCGCCTGGTAGCGAAAAAGTCTACGAATTTTCCCACCCTGGATAACTTGCATTAAGATAACAAAAAATATTTACACCAGATTCAATATCTTTATGTTACAGATTACCTGAGGGACAGCGGAAAGCAGGTCGAAAAGTGATTGATTTGCAGAGAAGAATAGTGAAAAATTTTTTTAAGTTGATTTAATAGACAATTAAATGCTATTTTATCTATGTATAAATTACGCTTATAGTCCATCTTTATGTTTATAGAACACTTTAAATAAAGCATTTGAGCAATGGACGAGCATAAAATAAAAGTATTCTGTGCAGTTTCAGAGACTAAGAGCTTCTCAAAAGCTTCCGAGTTAATGGGTCTCACCCAGCCTGCTGTCAGTCTGCAGATACAGGCACTCGAGGAGATATACGGGACAAAACTCTTTGACCGTTCCGGTAGTGTTATTGTGCTGACAAAAGCCGGAGATATTCTTTATAAATACGCAAAAGAGATTAATCTACTTTACAAAGGTGCAGAAAAGGAACTTGATGAGTTTAAGGCACCTTTGAAAGGTTTTATTTCGATAGGTGCAAGTTCAACTATAGGTAATTATGTACTACCTGTAGTAATATCCGAATTTAAAAAGAGATTTCCAAAGGTCAATGTTCGTCTTGTTATCAATAATACAAAGACTGTTGTGGATTTTTTAAATGCAGGCAGTGTTGATGTCGCACTTGTTGAAGGGGATATAAAGAAGCAGAAGCTGGCTAAAGAAAAGCTTATTTCTGATGAAATGGTTCTCGTATTTCCACCCACACATCCGTGGGCAAGGAGGTCTACAATATCCATCATGGAGGTCGCAAAAGAACCGTTTATTTTCAGGGAAGAAGGATCAGGGTCAAGGCAGATGATAGAGAGATTTTTTATAAAACACGGAATACATCCACAAAACTTGAATATTGCGTTTATTATGGGGGATACGGAATCTATAAAAGGTGCTGTTGAGGAAGGACTTGGAGTGTCTGTTGTTTCAAAGTGGGCTGCGAGAAAAGACTGCAAACACGGAAGATTAAAAACAGCAACATTTAAAGAAGATGAATTTGTAAGGGACTTCTCTATCCTGTACAACAAGCGTAAAAATTTCCCCTATACGCTTTATAAGTTTCTTGAGTACTTAAAAAAATATCATTTTGCTAAGTTACTGAAGCATTAACACCATATCAATAGTATATATTGTTTTACCCCTGCCCCAGCATTCTGGCGGGATTTATTGGTGGGGTTATTCAAACAATTGAAAGGAGTTATGACACATTATGAAGAAACTGAACTGCTGGGAGTTCAAGAAATGTGGCAGGGAACCAAACGGCACCAATGTGCATAACCTTGGAATATGCATTGCAGCTACAGATGATAGGCTTGATGGGGTGCATGGTGGCTCAAATGGCGGCAGGGCCTGCTGGGTTATTGCAGGGACACTGTGCAAGGGAGAGGTACAGGGGACATTTGCCCAGAAATTCAGTAATTGCGAAGTGTGTGATTTTTATAATAAAGTAATGAAAGAAGAATTCCCCAACTTTCAGTATTCAGCGGTACTTTTAAGAAAATTAGGCAAATTAAAATAGCATTCATAGCCCCCTCCCATTTTCCGACCAGGTTTACATGCCGGCTCCTGAACCGTATAATATCTTCTCACATAACCTCAACCTAAATTGAGCGATTCTCATATAGTCTGATGTGCAAAGCAGTTTCACAAATTCATAATGCGACCTGCCTGTGGCAGACAGGTAGGATATTGGAATTGTTTAAGTGCTGTATTTAACCTTTTACTTGAGAAATGAAGATGTTGAGAGTAAGCCAAAGGCTGCGCCAAGGTATCGCTATGAATTTGTTCACCCGCCTTGCACATCTTTATGAAATTAAATCGTTTAATTTAGGTTGAGTAAATTGTATGAAGACCTTCTCTTAAATAATTTCAGGAGGATATGTCAGCGTGGACATTATTGTCTGCATAAAACAGGTGCCGGACACAGCGGAAATAAAGATCAATCCCGAGACAAATACACTGATAAGGGAAGGGGTCAAGAGTATTATCAACCCCTTTGACCTGCATGCTCTGGAGGCAGGACTCCGGATAAGGGAAAACATTGGCGGCAAGGTGACTGCGTTGAGCATGGGTCCCCCACAGGCGGAAGACTCTTTGAGAGAGGCTATCTCCATGGGTGTTGACGAGGCAGTACTTCTGTCAGACAGGGCATTTGCAGGTGCTGACACATGGGCGACTTCGTATACCCTGGCAAAGGCAATTCAAAAACTCGGTGCACATATTGTTTTTTGCGGCAAGCAGGCAATAGACGGGGATACAGCGCAAGTTGGTCCTGAGACAGCAGAATTTTTAAAGATCCCGCATGTTGCTTATGTGAGGAAGATAGAGGAAATTAAAGAAAACTATATGAGAGTTCAACGTCTTATGGATGAAGGATATGACGTTGTTGAGTCTTCATTACCTGTTTTGCTAACTGTTGTCAAAGAGTTAAATATACCGAGAATGCCCTCTTTAAAAGGCAAGATGAAAGCAAAAAAGGCAGAAATAAAAAGATTGGGAATGACTGAATTAGGGGTTGATGAAAACAGTCTTGGGCTGAAAGGTTCCCCGACACAGGTCAAAAATATCTTTGCCCCGGAAGCAAAAACAGAGAGAAAAATGCTTGAAGGCTTTCCTGAAGAGCAGATAGACACCCTGATAAAAGAATTAAGGAAGATCAAATGCCTGTAATCATTAATATAGACAAATGCACGGGTTGTGAAACCTGCTTGAGTTCATGCCCGTTTGACGCTATTGAGATGAAAGAGGATAAGGCGGTCATCAATGAATACTGCAATGCCTGTATGGCATGTTTATCGGTCTGCCCTGAAGGCGCAATAGTTGAAATAGAGAGCAAAGAACCCGGAACACAGAGGACAGACTACAAGAAACAATTTGAAGAATATAAGGATGTGCTTGTCTTTGCCGAGCAGAGAAGAGGAAAGGTTGCCTCAGTTTCATATGAACTGCTC
>CAYFYW010000137.1:0-1657 GCA_964347425.1 uncultured Nitrospirales bacterium | reverse complement strand
TGCCTGGATTGCGCTTATCCCGCTTCTTATCGCCTTGCAGGGAAAAAATATCGGAACATCTTTTTTTCTGGGAACATTAACCGGCTTGGTATATTTCCTCGGAACCGTCTACTGGGTATCTCATTCGATGTATGTATACGGCAATCTTTCGGCAATCTTAATTCTATTTTTGCTCTTACTGCTCTGTTTTTATCTTGGCGTATATGTCGGAATATTCTCCATGCTTTTTAATTTCCTTTCCAGAAAGTCAGGATTTCCGGCCTTTCCCGTAATCCCTGTTTTGTGGGTCTCACTTGAATATCTGCGCGCTTATGCCCTGACAGGTTTTCCGTGGTCCTCACTGGGGTATTCCCAGTACAAGTTGTTGGCTCTTATTCAGATTTCCGATATCACGGGCATTTACGGCATTTCTTTTCTGGTAGCAGGATTAAACGGCGCAATATTTGATGTAGCTGTTTACTGGCCTAAAAAATCAGGTGAGAAACCTTTGTTTGCCCGATGGCCGCTGATATTTAGCACAATAATATTTGCCGTTATAATAACAACGACAGTTTATTACGGTAAACGGAAATTAACCGGAGATGACACGGGCCGGCCGCTCAGGGTCAGCGTTGTGCAGGGGAATATTGAACAGGATAAGAAATGGGATGTCAGATTCCAGAGAGACGTTATTGATACTTATAAGAGACTTTCAGATAACGCCTTAAAAATAGCTCCCGATATTATTGTCTGGCCTGAAACAGCAGTGCCTTTTGTCTTCGGTTATAATGAAATGCTTACAGAAGAGGTGACCACGTTTCAGAAGAAGCTTGGCGCCCATCTTCTTTTCGGAAGCGTGGTCGTTAAAGATATCGAGGGCGATAAATCCCGGATGTCAAACAGCTCAATCCTTCTTTCACCTGAAGGCAATATCTTATCCATTTACGATAAACTTCACCTTGTGCCGTATGGTGAATACGTTCCCCTGAGGACTTTTTTCCCGTTTATTGAAAAACTGACGGTGGGAATAGGCGATTTCATTGCCGGTGAGGAAACGACAATCATGGAAACGCCGTTTGCAAAAATCGGCAATCTTATTTGTTATGAAATTATTTTTCCGGGTCTTGCCAGAGAATTCGTCGATAAAGGCGCTGATGTTTTAGTAACAATAACAAATGACGCGTGGTTTGGCCGCACATCCGCGCCTTATCAACATTTTATCATGGCGGTATTCAGAGCGGTCGAGAACAGGGTGCCTGTAGTAAGATCGGCGAATACGGGAATATCGGGCTTTATCGATGCAAAAGGGCGGATAAAAAGTAAAAGCGATATTTTTGTAGAAGCGGTCTTGACAGAAGATATATCAGCTGGAAGGGGAAGAAGCTTTTATACGAGACACGGCGATATGTTCGCTTTCTTATGCATAATCGGTTCTGCGTTGCTGGTTATCAAGGCTTTTTCCCCCGGGAAAAGATAAGTCTTCGCCTAAATTGAGCTATGCCCTGCCTTTTTTAATGGATTCTTCTTCAAAAAATTTTTGATAAAGGACATCCCACTCTGAGCTGCCTTCATATATTCTCTTTGAATAAGACTGCAGTTTTTTCCTGACCGATTCATCTATGTCTTCCGCGACCTTTAACTCTCTGATAATCACCCTTTTTATTTCACGTCTGATTGC
>CAYFYW010000136.1:0-7811 GCA_964347425.1 uncultured Nitrospirales bacterium | reverse complement strand
GGAGCTCTCTTGCGGAGTCAAAGGAGGGAATCGGTGTTTCAGAAAATTCTTGGGTGGTTTTCAAATGACCTTGCAGTAGATCTTGGAACGGCTAACACTCTGGTATTTATGAGGGACAGAGGTATTGTCTGTAATGAACCATCTGTTGTGGCAGTTTTAAAGGATACAGGACAAGTCTTAGCAGTCGGCGCTGAGGCACAGAGGATGCTTGGCAAGACCCCTGCAAACATATATGCAATGAGGCCATTGAAGGATGGTGTAATTGCAGACTTTGACAAGACGGGACAGATGCTGAGATATTTTATCAGAAAGGTGCATAATAGAAAGAGCTTTATTTCGCCAAGGATTGTTATTGGTGTCCCTTCTGGTATTACACAGGTGGAGCAACGGGCCGTAAAGGATGCGGCTCAGGCGTCGGGTGCACGAGAAATATATCTTATAGAAGAGCCCATGGCAGCTGCACTTGGTGTAGGTCTTCCGATCGGAGAACCTTCTGGAAATATGATTGTGGATGTCGGAGGTGGAACTACGGATGTAGCGGTTATCTCTCTTCATGGAGTCGTATATAGTAAGGCTGTAAGAGTTGGCGGCGACAAGATGGATGAAGCAATTGTGAATTTTATTAAGAATAAAACCAAAATCCTTATTGGCGATAGAACTGCTGAATTTATTAAAAGGGAAATAGGTTCTGCTTATAAAATCAGTGAAGGGGATAAGAGCGTGGAGGTAAAAGGTCGAGACCTTGTTTCAGGTATTCCAAAGACTGTCACAGTGTTTGAGGATGAGGTCAGAGAGGCAATAAAAGAGCCTGTGACGGTGATTATATCTGCGATAAAACTTGCTCTTGAAAATACCCCTCCGGAAATCGCGTCTGATATAGTAGATAGAGGCATTGTACTTGCAGGCGGTGGTGCCCTCCTGAGAGGATTAGATCTTCTTCTGAAAAATGAGACGCAATTACCTGTAATTATCGCTGAAGATCCTCTTAGTGCCGTTGTGAATGGTGTCGGGAAGGTACTGGATGATTTGGATATTCTCAGAATGGTGTCACTCAGGTGATTTTTTAATGAAAATTTCATCAAGGTCATAATGACATTTGTTTATATTTATATTGATCGTTTTTGCAAGACAGCATGAATTAATTTTAATATTTCCGTCATTTTTGGTGAAAGCAAATTGAATAGAAATCCCGAAGGTTAAACATCAGAATCTGAAGAGGATGTATGCTTCAGGCCTCTTTAATATTCATTTGATGGGTTTAAAAAAAAGATTTTTTATATTGATAATTTTTACTCTTTTGATTTTTGTGGGACTTACATACCAGAGTGCTAAAAGCGATTTAGATACCTCAAGGTTTGGTTATTTTATTTATCCACTTAAAATTCTTGAAAAGCGGATCTCTATTTTTAGCAAGGGAATAAAAAATTTTTTCAGAAGTTATATTCTGATTGTTGGTAAAGAAGATGAAAACAGGAGACTTCTCGAGCAGATTAAGAAAATTGAAAAAGAGAAGAACCAATATATAGAAGCTCAATATGAAAACGAAAGACTCAGGGCATTACTTGAGTTAAAGTCGCAGAGACCTGACTTCGTTGCGGTTGCCGAGGTCTTTGCAAGAGATCCCACCAACTGGTTTCAGATCATGCACATAAATAAGGGGGCAAGAGACAGCATTTCTAAGGATATGATTGCAGTCACACCTTCAGGTGTCGTTGGCAGGATTCAGAACGTTTTAAGTGATACGGCAAAGGTTATTCTGATAACCGATGTGAATTCTTCGGTAGCTGTAAGGATGCAATCGTCAAGGGCCGAAGGTATCCTTGAGGGAAGTGGCGATACCAGGTGTCATGTAAAGTATGTATCCCGGGATGTAGATGTAGTGATTGGTGACAAAGTAATAACATCAGGACTTGACGGGATATATCCTGAGGGACTTCAGATAGCGTATGTTGCAAATGTTAGACAAAGCGCTGGAGATTTTTTTCAAGTGATTGAAGTAGTGCCTTCTCAGGATTTCAGAACTATCGAAGAAATTGTAATACTTAAGAAATGAAGGTTTTCTCAATTTATTTTCTTTTTGCAATGCTTGCGATGTCTGTTCAATCTACATTATTTAAAGGGACAAAGCCTGATTTTATGCTTATCCTTGTTTGTTTTTACTCTTTTCGATACGGCCAGATTAAAGGGCTGTCATACGGCGCATTGACGGGTTTGTTTATTGATCTTGTAAATGGTTTTATTATTGGACCAAACTTAATGAGCAAGGCAGTTATTGGCTACCTTATCCCCAGTGTCAGAAAGAGGATGTTCCAATGGAATGTTGTTATTAATACAGTGATGATTGTTATAGTGTCCATTATTGATATTTTTTTAGTTTATGTATGTCTCGAAAGCTTTGCAGATATGGACTTTATTAACAGGTCGTTAAAGATTTCAATTATGCAGATTGTCTATACAACAATATTCAGTCTGATTTTATATCCCATGTTCAGTCAGAGTAAGAATGATTCTGTATACCTGCAGATGCGTTCCAGAACATAAGGTTCTTCCGGGTTTTGTGTAGGTAAATAATCCCCCTGAATCCCCCCTACCCCCCTTTGGGAAGGGGGGTAGGGGGGATTTTAGAGGGAGTATAAAAAAGATATTCCACAGAAAAGTCTGTAGAAGCAAACACAATTAGTCAAAGGAATGTGTGAGAGCCGTTTATAATAATGTCAGAATCCGGGGTAAGAAGTTTCTTAGAAAATGTAAATACGATTGTGTTTTAATCAGGGATAATTAGATGGAGAGGAGGATTTTTATTGGAGCATATATTGTGGTTTTTGTATTTATTATCTTTCTCTTCAGGGTCTGGCATTTGCAGGTAATTGAGGGCGAGGAATTTAAAAAAATTGCCGAGCAGAACAGATTGAGGATCATAGAGATACCTGCGCCCAGAGGGATAATCTATGACAGAAATAACCGTGCCCTTGTAAGAAATATCCCGTTCTTTGATATATCAATATTCAAGGAAGATCTGAATGAGGCACCTGAGACATTATCAGCACTCGGCAAACTTCTTGACCTTAGAATTGAGGATGTCGAAGAAAGACTTGAGCATTCTTCCGTGAATCTATTTGAACCTCTAAAGCTCAAGCAGGACATATCACTGGATGAAGTTGCCAGGGTAGAGGCGAGGAGGATGGATTTTCCTGGCCTGCAGGTCGATTTTGTTATGGGCAGAGAATATGTTTACGGGGAGCTTGCCAGTCATATTATAGGGTATCTTGGTCGTCTTACACTTGAACAGGCAAGAGACCCTGATTACCGCGGCATTCCAAGAAAGGCATTCATAGGTCAACTGGGGATCGAGAAGGTTTATGACAGGATTTTACGGGGAACTGCTGGTAAAAAGATTGTTGAGGTTGATGCTGCCGGCAAACTGATCAGCGTTGTCGGTATGCAGCAGCCTGTTAAGGGTACAGATATAAGACTCACTATTGACGTGAAACTTCAGTCAGAGGTTGAAGCCGCCATTAATGGAAAGGTAGGTTCCGTGGTTGTACTTGATTCAAATTCGGGTGAAATTATGGCCTTGGCCAGCACCCCTTCTTTTGATCCGAATCTCTTTGCCAGAGGCATAGATTATAATGAGTGGGAAAGACTTATCAATAACCCTAAAAAGCCATTTCTGAACAGGGCACTTCAGAGCCAGTATCCACCCGGTTCCACCTTTAAGATAGTCACTGCCCTTGCTGCCCTTGATAAAGGGATTGTTACCGATAGCACGAGGTTTGAATGTAAGGGTTCAATATTTTTTGGAAGGGTTTTCAAGTGCTGGAAAGAAAAAGGGCATGGAAATATCGGTCTACACAGAGCTATTGTTGAATCCTGTGACGTTTATTTCTATGAAGTCGCAAAACTGCTTGAGATCGATACCATTGCACAGTATGCATTGGATTTTGGTCTTGGGAGTCGTGTAGGGATAGAACTTGAGGGAGAGAGATCGGGAATCGTCCCCACTGCCGGTTGGAAGCGCCGGACAAAAAATCAGAAATGGTATAAAGGTGAAACCCTCAATACGGTAATCGGCCAGGGGTATTTATCTGTTACACCAATACAGATGGCAAGGCTTATGGCCGCGGTTGTTAACGGTGGAAGACTTTATACACCGCATCTTTTAAAAGACACAATTCTTGACAATGAAGTTGTGGGGACGATAAATATAAAGCCGGAGTACCTGGCCTTGATAAAAAGGGCGCTTATAGATGTTGTTTCTGATAGGTCGGGAACAGGCACGATGTCGCGTTCCAGTATCGTCGGAATCGGTGGCAAGACGGGCACATCGCAGGTTGTTGGGGGTGATATGCAGGAGGATGTTCAGGATAAATTTAAGGATCACGCATGGTTTGTAGCATTTGCCCCTGAAGAGCGTCCAGAGATAACGGTATCTGTCTTTGTTGAACACGGGGGACACGGCGGTTCGGCTGCGGCACCAGTTGCAAAGAGAGTGATAGAAGCATATTTTAAAGACAAAAAAAGTAAAAATGTTCAAGCAGTTCAAACTGCTCAAGAAGATCAAAAAAGAACTGACTGAGACAAATTAAACTGCTTAAACTGTTTGAACTGTTTTTTAATTTATGATAGACAGAAGACTTTTAAAAAATTTTGACTGGAGCCTCCTGTTTGCCGCGATAGTCCTATCTCTAATTGGAGTAATGACAATTTACAGTGCTACAAGACCGCTTCTTGATTCCGAACAACAATCTTTCTATTTAAGGCAGTTTTGCTGGATTGGTATCAGCTTAATCTGTTTTTTCCTGATTGCAAGTGTTGACTATAAATGGCTCATTCGTTTCGCGTATCTTTTCTTTATATATGGTCTTATCCTTCTCCTCGTTGTACTTGTTTTTGGGAGGAAGGGTATGGGAGCGCAGAGATGGATACCTCTGGGTTTTTTGTCATTCCAGCCCTCGGAGTTTTTCAAGATTTGTTTTGTTTTTGCTCTCTCAAAATATCTTTCCGCAATAAAAGAAAATGTGATTTTAGGATTCAAAGAACTGTTAAAAATATTTTTTATCTTCTTTTTGGTGCCGGCAATCCTTATTTTGAAACAGCCTCATCTCGGAACAGTTATGATATTGCTTTTTATCTATCTCTCAATGGTTCTAACGGCTGGGACAAAAAAGAGGATTATTATCTTGACGATCATTGTGGGACTTATATCCTTGCCTTTTATTGGTAGTATCTTATGGGGAGAGTTAAAAGGATATCAAAAACGCAGAATAATAGCTTTTATAGATCCTTATGTTGATCCACAGGGTGTAGGTTATCATATAAATCAGTCAAAGGTTTCTATAGGTTCGGGTGGTTTTTTGGGGAAGGGTTATCTGAAAGGAACGCAGGGAGCATTAAGATTCCTGCCCGAAAGGCATACTGATTTTATATTCTCAGTATTTGCTGAAGAGTGGGGCTTCGTAGGAACTCTTTTCCTGTTTCTCCTCTATCTGTACATCATCCTGAGAGGTCTTGACACGGTAAGGGGGGCTCGTGATCCAGCCGGAAGTTTTCTCGCCCTTGGTGTGACATCTATGCTCTTTTTTTACTGTGTGATAAACATTGGAATGACTCTCGGTATAGTGCCGGTTGTTGGTGTTCCACTGCCTTTTATGAGTTATGGTGGCACAGCACTTGTTTCAAATTTTTTCGCTCTGGGCATCTTGGTTAATGTCAGGATGCGAAGATTTTCCCTGTTTTACTAGTCCTGTAACCGTTTCTTTTCTTGGGTATCAGGAATATCGTATAATAATTCTCAATGAAACCAAAACAGCAGGATGAGATGTTTTTTATTAGAGTTATTGAAAACGCCGGGACGATTGTGAAAGATCCCATCGAGAGAGTAGGGCATATTATTATGTTTTCTTATTCTACTCTGAAATGGCTTTTTAGACCCCCTTTTGGGATAAAAGATATTTTAAAACAGATGCTTGAAATTGGTGTGAATTCGCTGCCGGTTGTTTTGATTGCTGCTGTATTTACCGGGATGGTTCTTGCACTTCAGAGTTATACAGGGTTTAAGCGTTTTGGGGCAGAGGGTCTTGTTGGTTCTGTTGTAGCGCTTTCGATGACAAGGGAACTTGGCCCTGTGCTTACGGCCCTCATAGTCACTGGCCGGGCAGGCGCTGCCATGGCGGCTGAGCTGGGTACCATGAGAGTTACGGAACAGATAGATGCTCTCGAAACCCTTGCAACAAACCCCGTAAAATATCTTGTTGTGCCTAGAGTCTTCTCGGGATTTATTATGCTTCCCTGTCTTACAGTTGTATCTGATATTATCGGAATAATAGGAGGCTATGTTGTTACGGTCGTACTTCTCGGAGCAAGTGTTACTACATATATGAGAATGACGTGGGACTATCTTGAAGTTCAAGATATATACAGCGGTCTTATTAAGGCATATTTTTTCGGATTGGCCATCTCGATGATTTGTTGCTATAAGGGCTTTTACACTGAGGGAGGTGCCGAAGGTGTCGGAAGGTCAACTACCGGTGCCGTAGTCGTTTCATTTATGACAGTTCTTATCTCAGACTATTTTCTGTCTGCCTGGTTATTCGAATGATTGAATTGATAGATGTTCACAAATCTTTTGGGACAAATTATGTCTTAAGAGGTGTCAACCTGAAAGTAAGTAAGGGTGAAAGTGTCGTTGTTATTGGCGGCAGCGGTTCGGGTAAAAGTGTTCTGTTAAAACATATAATAGGTCTTTTAAAACCAGATAGGGGAACGGTAAAGGTTGACGGTTTTGAACTGCCCAGACTTGATGAAAAACACTTGAAAGAGGTGAGGAAAAAATTCGGCATGCTTTTCCAGTCATCAGCGCTATTTGACTCTATGTGTGTCTGGGAGAATGTTGGATTTGGATTAAAACAGCACACAAAGTTGACTGATGCGGAGATAAGAGAAATTACCATTCAGAAACTTGGAATGGTCGGTCTTGTCGGTGTAGAGGATGATATGCCCTCCGAACTTTCAGGGGGGATGCGGAAAAGGGTTGGGCTTGCAAGGGCAATAGCCATGGAGCCAGAAATATTGCTTTATGATGAACCTACCACAGGTCTTGACCCTATAATGGCTGATGCTATCAATGACCTGATAATTTCGATGAGGGAGAAACTTAACGTTACATCAATTGCTATCACTCATGACATAAAGAGTGCCTATAAAATTGCAGATCGAATAGTTATGCTTTATAATGGGGTAACCATTGAAGAAGGGTCTCCAGACGAGATTAAAAAGACATCAAATCCAGTTATAAAACAGTTCATCACAGGCAGTGCGTTGGGACCGATAACGGTAGAAGGGATAAAGCATGAAGACAGAGCTTAAAGTCGGTATTTTTGCTATTACCGTAATAATTATCCTGTCTTATATGACCTTCAAGGTGAGTGGTTTAGGCATTGCCTGGAAAAAGGGTTATAAGCTTTATGTAATGTTTGATAATGTAAGCGGTCTTGATGAAAAGTCAAGGGTTAAGATAGCAGGTGTTAACTCGGGCATAGTCAAAAATGTTGAGCTCGAAGAGGGAAAGGCAAAACTTACTCTCCTCATTGAGCCTGATGTGAGGATATATGCTGATGCAAAGGCATCGCTGAGAGTAGCGGGTCTTTTAGGAGACAAATATCTTGCCCTTTCAGCAGGGTCTCCTTCAGAGGAGGTACTTAAAGACGGAGACTTTATAAAGAATACAGAGCCTCCTATTGATATTGATGCACTTGCAAATGAACTGACTTCTGCAGCATCCAATATAAATGATTTGGCTGAATCTCTTATTT
>CAYFYW010000135.1:0-1734 GCA_964347425.1 uncultured Nitrospirales bacterium | reverse complement strand
TTAATTTGTCCGGGAGCACTACTGTCCAAAACAGTCATAAGACCAGGAGGCTGGATGCCTAAGAAACACAATGACGACACCGCTTATATACAAGCATCGTTTATTTATCAGTATTTCGACAGTACAGTTATTCCCTGATACGTCTTTTCATCAAAATGCGGTTTGACATTCAAAAAAACAGTCGATTCATTGTGTTTATGAGGTGTTCAGCCTCCGTAAGTACTTTATTTTGGACAGATATGGTCATGGATAAGGATTAAATACATAACGGAATATTTTTTGTTTAGAAATCTACCGCATTTTCAATTCCATAATAACTGCATCCTCATGCGGTTTCTGATAATAGCCGATTCTTTTGCCGGTTATTTTGAATCCGAATTTTTCGTAGATGTTAATAGCTGCCGCATTTGACTCCCTCACTTCGAGTGTGATAAGTTTTGTATCCGGCTTCGACCTTTTCAATTCATCCAGTGCATCTCTGAGGAGCATGCTCCCGATACCCGTGCGTCTGAATCGGGGCGATACGGCGAGGTTCAATATATGAGTTGCATCCAGTATAGTGCGCAGGCATACATAGCCTATAATCTGATTATTAAGTACCGAAACGTTTAAGATCGTTTCCCTGTTTTTCAGCTCATATTTGAAAGAGCCCTGTGTCCATGGAGTGGTAAAACACTGGTTTTCTATGGCCTGAACTTCCCGGAGGTCGTCTTGCAACATTCTCCTGATCTTTATCCCTTCCAATGAATCTCTGCCTCGGATTTTCTTATATAAAAGGGTATGAGGTTGACGGGGTCAGTTGTTATCCCCTGTTTTAATTTTTCAACTGCTATCTCTGCCACGCTTGATGCCGATGGAGCCATATTCGATGCAGGAGCAAAGTGTGCATTGGTCTGCAGGGTATCTTCAATGAGTGATTTATAAGTTTTTACCCCGTCTCCCAGGAAAACTGTCTGCTTATCAATCTCCCTCAAAAAGTCACCGGGCCCTATCGCAATTTCTGATATAATCTTTTTGCAGACATTATCTTCCCATTTATAGAGTCCCGTATATACTTCATTTTTTCTTGCATCAAGCATTGGGCATATATAGTGAGAACAAAAAGGCAGTGTCCTCGCAAGGGCATCGAGGGTCGGCACAGGCACAATAGGTTTTTCCGTGGCATAAGAGAGACCCTTTGCTGTGCTCAGCCCGATTCTGAGACCTGTAAAGGAACCCGGGCCTATTGATATTGCAAACGCATCAATATCTTTTATGGAGACACGGGATGCATTTAAAAGCCATTCAAGGGAGGCCGTCAGTCTTTCTGCATGCGCAACTTTAATGTTTAATTTTACTTCACCGATAAGTCCTTTGTTCTGATCAACGAGTGCAATGCTTCCAGCCAGGGTAGCTGTTTCGAGGGCAAGAACTTTCATGCGAGATAGTTTAACCTAAATTAAGCGGTTTTTTAACAATTTGTGAAAACCATTCAAAAGTATAGGATCTTATGTTTTCATAAGTTCTTCATAATTGTATGATTATATTATGTATGGTGCAGTTTTTTGAAAATTCTGCGTCCTTCGTTGACTTCATAATAATTTAAATACTATATTTATATGAAGTTTCATGAGTATTTACGTATTCATATAATTACACAGATTATAAACTCAGATTAAACAGATAGACCAAGTATTTAAGTCGTTTTATATAAAATAGTGCTTTAGGAGAAAACTTTGGGGAATAAGGAAAAGA
>CAYFYW010000134.1:0-7755 GCA_964347425.1 uncultured Nitrospirales bacterium | reverse complement strand
ACAGAACCGACTGTATTTTATGAATACATGTATGATACCTCGAAAACCGCAAGAAGATATGGCATCAAAAACACCATGCACACCTGCGGGTATATCAATGAGAAGCCACTCCGCGCACTCTCCAGGTATCTCGATGCAGCCTGTGTCGACCTTAAGGCTTTCACAGAGGATTTTTATGCAAAGTTATGCGGCGGAAGG
This sequence comes from uncultured Nitrospirales bacterium, assembly GCA_964347425.1. GTDB lineage: Bacteria > Nitrospirota > Thermodesulfovibrionia > UBA6902 > BMS3Bbin08 > CAYFYW01. Next base: position 7,557 of record CAYFYW010000134.1, on the reverse strand, counting down.
CTAAGGCCTGTGCTCGATTCGCTGGTTGTGCTCAGAGAGGAAGGCGTCTGGGTTGAGATAACGAATCTCGTAATTCCGACTCACAATGACAACATGAAGAAAGTAGCGGAAATGTGCAGATGGATTGTAAAGTATCTCGGTCCGGATATACCAATACATTTTTCACGATTCTTCCCCTACTACAAACTCAAGAATCTTCCGCCAACGCCCTTTGAGACATTGAAAAATGCGTGGCAGACAGCTCTCGAGGAAGGTTTAAGATATGCTTATATCGGAAATATAAGAAGTCATGCTGAAAACACCCATTGCCCGGGGTGCAGGAGGCTTCTCATCGAAAGGATTGGCTACTTCGTGAGACAAAATAACATCTCAGGAGGAAGATGCAAATTCTGCAATGCGGTAATTGCAGGCCTGTGGGCCGATGGCTCGGAGAGAGGCATGATATGACGAGAAGAGATTTTTTCAGGTTCATTGTCCTTGGAGGTCTTCTGGGGTTCCTCGGCAGGAAATTCAGATTAAAAATCAAGCCAAAAAAAGCAATGTTCTGGAAGAGGGTCTCTTGATTTATAAAAGATATCTTTTTTTTCTTTTCGCCCTTTTTATCTCTTTTTCATCCATATACGGATGTTCGGGTCATGTTAAGGAGCCTGGTGTTGCAGGGTCTTTTTATCCCGCTGACAAGAAAACCCTTACTCAAGCGGTCGACGGTTTTCTCTCAGGCGCAGAAAACAGGCCGGTTGAAGGAAAATTGATTGCCCTCATTTCACCCCATGCCGGATACCGGTATTCCGGCTCTATCGCTGCTCATGCGTATAAGCTTTTAACGGACAAAAAGGTGAAAACGGTTATCCTGATCGGACCGAGTCATCATACGGCATTCAAGGGCGCTTCAGTTTATGAAAAGGGTATGATGAAAACCCCTCTTGGTCTCGTAAAGATTGACCACAAGATTGCCCGCTCACTTATCAATAAAGATGCAGACGTAATGTTCTACCCCGACGCCTTTGAAAAAGAGCACTCCCTTGAGGTACAGCTCCCGTTTCTTCAACGCGTTCTTAAAAACGTTAAGATAGTGCCTGTTCTTATCGGTGCTCCCACAAGACAATCCTTTGAGTTCCTGACAGCCAGGTTAACAGAGATAATGAGAGAAGATGAAAACATACTATTGATTGCGAGCACCGACTTCTCTCACTATCACGACTATGAAACTGCAGTAAAGATGGACATGAAGACTATAGATGCCATAGAAAGGATGTCCAACGAGGACGTACATATGCACCTGATGAGCGGTAAGGGTGAAATGTGCGGCGGATACCCGGTCTTATATACCATGACAATAGCAAGAAACCTCGGTGCAACCAACGGCGTTCTCCATAAATATGCAAATTCCGGAGATGTCACAGGGGATAAAGAACGTGTCGTTGGATATGCCGCGATAGGTCTTTATAGAAGTCCTCTTACCGAATTAAAAAAGAGAAGGTTGCTCGACCTGGCAAAAGGGACAATCGTCAGTTATGTAAAGGAAGGTAAAATACCATGGGTTGATATCAATGATAAGAGGCTGAAAGCAAATGGTGCAACTTTTGTAACGATAAAAACAGGAAAAGGGTTTTTGAGGGGATGTATGGGGAATATCCAGCCAAGCATGCCCCTGTATCAATCAGTCATCAGAAATTCCGTCAAAGCATGCTCAAAGGATCCACGATTCCAGCCTATGAAACAGGAGGAATTAAAAGAAATGGATGTTGAGGTTACAATCCTCTCGCCTCTTGAGCCTCTAAAAAACAATGAAGCAATTGAGATCGGCAAACACGGGCTTTACATGGTAAAAGACAACCACAGCGGGATTCTTCTGCCCCAGGTTCCTGTTGAATTCGGCTGGGACAGGGAGACCTTTCTCAAACAAATTTCAAAAAAAGCAGGTCTGTCAGAGAACGCATGGAAGGATGCTAACCTGTTCAGATTTACTGCCGAAATCATCAGATAAAAGCACTGTTTATGAAAATGAACTTAACCCAAAAACTGCAATTAGCCCCCGTAAAATAATGAACATATAACGGGGCAGGCACAGAGGTATGTACCGTATGGCACATACCAGAGAACATAGAGTTGTGTAATTTTATAAAAAATTCTCTCTGCTTGAGGCAGAGCAGTAAGGATGTCATTCCCCGACCTGCCTGCCGGCAGGCAGGCTTGATCGGGGAATCCAGAATCTAAGACCTCTGTGGCAAAAAAGATATTTTTGTAAATATTAATGAGTTACTTATTTCTTATTTATATGTAATTTTACCTCAGCGCTCTCTGCCCTGTACCAGACACTGCCCTGTACAGAACAGTGCGGGGTGGTACAGGGCTCTGTGGTTTTATAAATGCGTTATTCGGGATAAATTATGGTGGTTGAACGTCGATAGTAATGACAAAGTGCTCTGTCTGTGAAAAATCCTCTGAATTCATCTCAAAAGCCCTGAATCTCTGCCTTCAATGTATTCGGGAGGGCTCGGTAAGAACCTTTTCAAACATTGAAGGGGTTCATACAAAAAGCAGGGAAACCTTTGGTCTGCCTGCAAAACCGCCGAAAGACCCGGATGGAATCCCCTGCAAAATATGCGTAAATGAATGCAGGATACCGGATAACCGGATCGGATATTGCGGCCTGAGAAAAAATCTGGGTGGAAAGCTTGTTGGTGTTTCTCCTGACCAGGGAAACCTTTCCTGGTATTACGACCCCCTGCCCACAAACTGTGTTGCCGACTGGGTTTGTGCAGGAGGGTGTGGTTCAGGATACCCGGAATATGCTTATAGTTCAGGACCTGAATATGGATACAAAAACCTTGCCGTATTCTTTCAGGCATGTTCATTTAACTGCCTGTTCTGCCAGAACTGGCATTTCCGGGAAGAGGTTTTCAATCCACAAAGAAGAAAAATTCAGGATCTTGTCAATTCAGTAGATAAAACGACCTCGTGTATCTGTTATTTTGGCGGAGACCCGGGACCCCAGCTTCCTTTTGCAATTAAGGCATCAAAGCTTTCACGAGAGAGAAACAGAGAAAGGATTCTTCGCATATGCTGGGAAACTAACGGAGCGATGAACAAAGGCCTCCTAAAAGAGATGCTGGGGTTGTCTCTTGAATCAGGTGGTTGTATAAAATTTGACCTTAAGGCATGGGATGAGAACCTGAACATTGCACTTACAGGGGTTACTAACAAAAGGACACTGGATAATTTCTCACTTGTTGCCGGGAGAACAGGGGAGCGGCCCGAACCACCTCTTCTCATAGCGAGCACGCTTCTGATACCAGGCTATATAGATGAAGAAGAAATAAGGAAAATCGCGCAGTTCATTGCTTCTCACGACAAAGAAATACCCTATGCCCTTCTGGGTTTTTATCCTCACTTCTACATGTCTGACCTGCCTTTGTCATCATTGGACTTTGCAAACAAATGCCTGAAAATTGCTGAAGACGCGGGTCTAAAGAGAGTGAGATTGGGGAATCTGCATCTGTTCAGGTGAGCTAAAGGTATTTAAAGGTCTTCAATTGTCATCAAAATGAAAGACTCACGCTTTTTTGTTAATCAAACATCTGTTTCCGCAAGTAGCAAAACGTCAGGAGGGTAATCCTGTAACCAGATGTTTATACAACTGAATTCTGGACTGCCCTTTATGTCATACTGAACTCGTTTCAGCATCTTCTAAAAAACCTTCTCTTAAATCTTTCCATCCAGGATTAAACTGAGTTATCAAGTTTATCTTCCATTACCTATGCCAGTTCTTTAGCTGTTTCTCCCTACTAAGATTCTGAAACAAGTTCAGAATGACGCTTTCAGGGTTCAGAATGACCTCATAACTGCAGCAATGGTAGTATTCTATAGTCTATACCCCCCAAAGATTTGCTATTTCCTCTGTTTCCTTTTATGTATCTTTCGGGTTACAATATTTATAAGGTTCCTGTTGCTATGGAAAATAATGAATTCAAACCAGATGAGGGACTTGAGGTAAAAGAGAGAAAGGAAGTAAAAACCCCTTCGCTTTATAAGGTTTTCCTTCTCAATGATGATTATACAACAATGGATTTTGTCATTCAGATCCTTGAAAAGGTGTTTCATAAACCCCATGTAGAAGCCACTCAGATAATGCTTCACGTCCACAAAATCGGGAAGGGTCTTGCAGGCGTTTATACCCGTGAAATTGCGGAAACAAAAATTGCCATGGTACATGAGCTTTCACAGCAAAATGGATTTCCGCTCAAATGCGCGGTAGAGAAAGAATGATCAGCAAAGAACTGGAAATAACCATACAGGCGACAATACGGGATGCTGGGTCCCGGCGTCACGAATATCTGACAGTAGAGCATATTTTGTTCGCCCTCCTCCATGATGAATGGGGCATTGAGATTATTACCCATTGCGGAGGAGACGTTTCAGAGCTTAAGGAATTACTTGAAGACTTTTTTGAGAACGAGACCCCGAAGCTTCCTGAAAATTCTCAAATTTATCCCCAGCCCACCATTGCTTTTACAAGGGTGATTCAGAGAGCGGTCAACCACGTCAGGTCAGCAGAAAAGCAGGAAGCCGATGCAGGCGACTTACTTTCAGCTATCTTTCTTGAGGAAGATTCTCCTGCCGTGAATTTTCTTGAATCAGAAGGCGTGACACGGCTCGATGTCCTGAATTACGTCTCACACGGCATATCAAAAGCAGAAGATGAACCTGAAGAAGAGATCAGGGTCGGGACTATTCACGAAAAAAAGGAGACCCCAAAAAAAGGAGATCCTTTACAGCAGTTTACTGTTGATCTAATCCAGAAGGCAGCAGAAGGCGGCATTGACCCTCTTGTGGGCCGTGAGGGAGAGCTTAAACGGACAATTCAGGTGCTCTGCAGGCGCAGAAAGAACAATGTTGTCTTTGTAGGCGAACCAGGGGTGGGTAAAACCGCAATCGTTGAAGGTCTTGCATTAAAAATCAATAACAGCGACGTGCCTAAAACCTTGAAAAATTCCCGCATTTTTCTGCTTGATATGGGAGGACTGCTTGCCGGAACAAAATACAGGGGTGACTTTGAAGCCCGCCTCAAGTCAACCATCAAAAAACTCGAGTCAATGCCGGGGGCAATCCTTTTTATAGATGAGATACACACCGTAGTTGGAGCCGGTGCAACCAGCGGCGGCTCCATGGATGCCTCCAATATACTGAAACCCATTCTGAATACCGGTAAATTACGGTGCATCGGCGCAAGCACCTATGAAGAGTACAGAAAATACTTTGAAAAGGACAGGGCTCTCTCAAGGCGTTTTGAGAAAATAGAGATTTATGAGCCTGACATTAATGAGACTTATCATATACTGAAAGGCTTAAAGGCCTACTATGAAGAATTTCACGGGGTGAAATTTACTGATACGGCGCTCCGGGCTGCTGCTGAACTCTCGGCAAAATACGTAAACGATAAATTCCTCCCTGACAAGGCAATTGATGTTATTGACGAGGCAGGGGCGTTATTAAAGCTTTCCCCGTCTTATGGACGCAAAAAGACAGTGGGACACCCCGAAATTGAAGCCATTGTAGCCAAAACAGCCAAGATTCCAAAGCGCACAGTCTCCACGTCTGATATGGACAGGATGAAGGGACTGGAAGACGATTTAAAAAAGTCAGTATTCGGCCAGGATAATGCTATACACTCACTCGTATCTTCAATCAAGAGGGCGCGTGCAGGGCTTGGAGCGCCTGAAAGGCCCATTGGTTCTTTCCTTTTTACAGGGCCAACGGGTGTGGGAAAGACCGAGGTCTCAAAGCAGATGGCATCTGTCCTTGGTATCCAGTTCATCCGTTTTGACATGAGTGAATACATGGAAAAGCATACTGTTGCCCGTCTTATAGGAGCACCTCCCGGCTATGTGGGTTTTGATCAGGGAGGCCTGTTGACGGATGCGATCAGGAAGCACCCTTACAGTGTTCTCCTGCTGGATGAGATTGAAAAGGCACACCCTGATATATTCAGCATCCTGCTCCAGGTGATGGATTACGCCACATTGACTGACAACAACGGGAAAAAAGCTGACTTTCGAAATGTCATTCTCATCATGACCTCAAATGCCGGGACAGGTGAAATGAGCAGGAGTGTTATCGGTTTTGGCGACAGGTCTAAAGATAAACGGTCAAAAGGCAGGGATGCTATTAACAGGTTGTTCAGCAACGAATTCAGAAACCGTCTTGACTCTATCATCACCTTTAATTCACTGACTCCGAAAATCATGAAGATGGTCGTCGATAAATTTATGACTGAACTACAGCGGCAGCTGGCTCAGAAAAAGGTTATTATCACTGTTTCTGACAGTGCAAAGAACTGGCTTTCCGAGCGCGGATATGACCCTGAGTATGGCGCAAGACCCCTTGGAAGGCTCGTCCAGACGGAGATTAAGGATATCCTCTCGGAGGAAGTCCTTTTTGGAAGACTCACCAAAGGTGGAAATGTTTTTATCGACTTAGGCAATAATAAGATAACTTTCGATTATACTTCTAAATAGTTTTAGCTCTCTCGCAAAAAAATTGAACAACTCAAAAGTAAAATAAAAATCAAAAGTAAAAATCATACCTGTCTAAAATAAAATATTTACGGAGGCTGAACACCTAATAAACACAATGAATTGATCAGGGATTCGCCGGGGCGAACTATTTTTTTGAATGTCATACCTCATCCAGCCTCCCCGTTTATGATTGTTTTGGACAAGGATGATTTTTGATGTTTAATTTTTGATTTTTTTTCATTTTTAATATAATGCCTGTTTTTAGATTGTCAAATGACCTTATTTTCCCTCCTCCTTATCTTGCTGAAGATGACGGACTTCTTGCAGTTGGAGGAGACCTGAGCGAACCTCGCCTTCTGCTTGCTTACTCCATGGGTATTTTCCCCTGGTACCCTGTTGGTTCCCCGATTTTATGGTGGTCTCCTGATCCCCGTCTCGTCTTGCTGCCTGAAGAGATCAAAATATCAAGAAGTCTTAGACAAACAATAAAAAAAAGAATTTTTAAAGTTACAATGGACAGGGCGTTTGATTCTGTTATCAGGAATTGCGCTACTGTGCAACGGAAGAATGACAGGGGCACATGGATTACCGATGAAATGATCAAGGCTTATGTCCGTCTCCACCGTTCAGGCTATGCACACTCGGTTGAAAGCTGGTTTGAAGGCGAGCTGACAGGAGGGATTTACGGAGTTGCGATCGGGTCCATTTTTTTTGGCGAATCAATGTTCACAAAAAAAAGCAACGCCTCTAAAGTTGCATTTGTAACCCTCGTTCAGCAACTCCTTAAATGGAAGTTCACACTCATTGACTGCCAGGTAACCACCGCACACCTCATAAGTCTTGGTGCGCGTGAAATCCCGCGCAGCGAATTCATGAGAATGTTGTTGTCCTCACTGACAGCATCGACGAAGAAGGGCAAGTGGTATTCGGCCCCGCCTAACCCTTTCGCTCAAAGAGCCTTGCCCCGATCAGGACGAATATCGTTGAAAGGACAATTATGACTGTCATGTCAGTCAGGAGGCTGAAATCGGGGCTCATG
>CAYFYW010000133.1:0-5067 GCA_964347425.1 uncultured Nitrospirales bacterium | reverse complement strand
CCACTATCTTGCCAAGTCTTTCTCTGACCATATCCACCTTCAGAGGCGAAAATGCATCCTCAAGAATGTAGGGACGGAAATATTTCGTATCAATCTCTTTTTTAGAGAACCGTGCGGTGAGCATATCGGCATTTGTTTCTATCGGGCTCCTTGAGGCAACAATGACTCCATACTCCTCTGAAGATAACTCGACATAAGGGAAAACATTCTTCAGGGATGCATAGATTGAACCATTTGCCCTCTGCATCCTCCTGCCTATATAGCCGTACGAGGCCGGAAGGCTCAGGTAGAACGTGCCTCCCCCTTTAAGCGCTGATCTGACCTCTTCAAAGAATTCCACGGTATAGAACCTGTTTATATTTGCAGTGGATGGTTCCGGGACATTTAACACTACAAGGTCATATTCATTAGTGCGCAAAGATTTTATGTACCTCCGTGCATCCGTGTGCAACAATTTTACCCTCCTGTTTTTTAAATATCCCCTGTCATCCGGGTTCAAAAAGCCCTTTGAAACTTCAATGATTACCGGGTCTATTTCCACAAAATCAACCCGGGAAACAGGGTATTTCATATACTCCCTTATAACGGCCGGAGAGCCTCCGATAATCAGTAACTCTCCTGCCGAGGGGTGTAAGGACATCGGGAGATGTGCCTTCATCTCCTCTGTCTGAGGGTCAGGGTATGAAAAATGATACTTTTCTGAAGAGTAAATATTAAACTGGTTTTTTATCTTCAAGACCGCTATCTCTCCATACCTTGACTCGGTCCTCTGTACGAGCTGCATTCCTTTGTATTGAAGTGGAGACAAAACACTTATTCCCCCTGCGTAGAAAATTACGGGCAATATGAGGAGTAAAAGTATAGCTTTTTTCCTCAGCAGATAAAAAGAAACAAAGATATTTGCGACTGCCAGTATCATTGCAAGTCTGTATGTATCGACAGTCCCCGCAAGCAGGAAAGTGAAGAGTGCACCACCGGCAAAGGCCCCGACTGCTTCAAGGGTGTAGACTTCGGGTGCCTTTTCCCTCAGATAAGAGACAGCAAGCGGGAATTGAATACCTATGGTTATGCACAATGCAGTAATGGAGAGGGCTGTCCATACTATTGTTGCGGGAAGGGGGATTACCTGTCCCAATTCGATACCAGCTATCGGCTTTATAATTCTGACGAGTATTATGGTTGGCTGTGATATTAAGGCAACCAGGATAAAGGAGATTCCAAAGGCATGTCTTAATTTTATACTTGAGCCGACATAGCTGCCAAGACTGACAGTAACAAGCCATGCGGCGAGTGTAATCCCTATAATAAGCTCGTTTCCGGAGAATGTTGAAAGGAGCTGTCGCAGGCACAGTATCTGCATGATAATGGAGACTGTACCCATTATTACGATAGGAAGGAATCGCATATTGATTTTGTTTTTTTAACCTGTAATTCCCTGTAGCGGCTCGACTGAACAGTTCGACCCTGGGCTCACTGCCGAAGGGCTCGCCGATGTCTTGCTACAGAAACGGACATAAGAATGTCTCTTTGCTTATGGTCTTTTTAATACGTGCTGTTGTACCGTATGACATCGAGCTTCAATCTCTCGATGTGTTTCATGTCATAGCCCGAAAAAAGTAAAGAAAAAACCGAATTGTTGGTAAGGACGGGATCCATGTTATCCTCTATAATGCCTTTTCTCTTCAACTCCTCCCAGCATGAGGTTCCCGGAATGGGTGAGAACTCCGTGAGTTTAACACTTACACCTAAACCCTTGAGAAACTCCACGCCTTCTTTTACCTCTTTGAGTTCCTGTCCGGGAAGACCATACATGAGGTAGACCCCGATCTGTTCTTTTGTAAAACAGTGTCTTTTCAATCTCCGTATCGCTGATACGAGCATTTCCGGCGTAACCTTTCCTCCCGTATCCATCTGCCTTTTCTCGTTTACTGTTTCAAGCCCCAGTCTCAGGGTCATGAACCCTGATTCTTTCATCAGATATGCGAGCTCGTCATCTATAAACCGTGCGTGGATACCGTTTGGACAGTGAAAACGTACCTTTAGCCCTGATTTGATAACCTCTCTAAGGACAATCTTGATATGAGAATCTGCATTCACCAGTAGTGCGTCATCATAAAAGGCATAGTCTCTGACACCAATCTCATATAGTTCCTTAATGTCGTCAATTACCTCAAAAGGCTCTCTCTGAAGGAAGCCACTAAAAAGGTTGGATGAAGCGCAGTATGAACACCGGTAGGGACAGCCCTGGCTGGTAAGGATCGGTGTGAAAGGGTATCTTTGGTATAGGCCAAGCTTGTAGTGTGGCCTGGGTGAATGCTTTTTATTCAGGCTGTATCCAAAGGCCTTCAGTACAGGGTTTATGTCACTTCCAATATGACCCCTGTATACGAAGTCTGCTCCGGAGTTTTCTGACGCATGCCTGTGATGCAGGGTTGCATAAATACCGCCAAGAATTACAGGTGTGTCAGGGGATAGGGATTTAACGATCTCTATTGCTTTCTGAACACCCGGATACCAGTAGGACATCACAGATGTGACCATAATAAGTTCGCAGGGAAGGTTGTTTTCGAAAATCTCTCTGAAATCATCGAGGCTCATGCCATATCTTGCAAAGTGTCTTGGAATAGTTCTCAGAATTGCCGGCTTTTCAACGACCTGCCTCGGGTATTTTCCTGTGCCGTATTTTCTTTCCCGGTACGAATCTGTTCCGGCCCCGAATACATCGGTGCAGTCAATAAGTCCCAGGTCAAGGTCAAACTGGCTCATATACTCGGCAACTCTCAAGAGTCCTAATGGTCTTGACCAGAGATTCATGGCTGCAAAGTCATAAGCCCATGGATTTATGAGAATGCACTTGAGTTTCAAGATGCCCTCCTTTTTCTTTCAGCCCACCGCTCAAGTCAGAATTCCAGGTATTTCGCGCATATGCATTTTCTATATTCTGTCTCCGCCTGTTTATCACTGTTTTACCATTTTCAGGAAAAAAATTGTAGAGGCAGTTGCCGCCTTAACTCTCTTCATTGACACGTGATCAGAATTGTGATAAAGGTATAATATACTGCCGAATATTTTATTTATTCCCGGGTTAAATGACGATAAGCGCTTCTTATAGTTCAATTTTGTGACGGAAGGAGGAAGGCTTATGAGAAAATCATTAGTACTTGTAATTGCGCTGTCTCTTGTAATAGCCGGCTGCACTACGACATATAAGTTCAGGCCCGATGATGAGGCGCTCCTTGAAAATGCACTGAAAGCAGCACAGGATGCGGAAAGTTCAGCTGATGCAGCGGCTTCGTCTGTCCGAGACTCCAAAATCAGTGCTTCTTCGGCCGATGCTTCAGCAAGAAAGGCACAAATGGCAGCTGACAGGGCTGAAAGGGCAGCCGAAAAGGCTGAAAGAGCTGCTGAAAAGAGCGTCAAAGGCTTTGAAATGAGACAGATGAAGTAATTACTGCGAAACAACAGTAGGAAGGCCTGTTGCACTCATTATCGATTCAATCAATGTTTGAGTTTTGACACGTCGTATGAGGCGCTTCCCGCTCAGTTTTTCAGTCGCGAGCTTCAAAAGATCTTGTTCAGTCCTGTCAGAACTATGAACTTCAATATACACCTTGTTTTCATAGAGGCCTGCTTTTACGGGTTCGTCTATAATCTTAACCCGGGCCCCTGGTTTTATGAGTCTGTGCAATGTTTCCATGTCTTCCGGATAAAGCCTGATGCAGCCATGACTTACCCTTCGTCCTATCGCATAGGGTCTATTGGTGCCATGAAGGCCATAGCCATTGGGTGAAAGCTGTAACCAGTATCCACCAAGGGGGTTATCAGGCCCGGGCGGAATAAAAAGCGGGAGTTCCGGATTTTCTTTTCTCATACTTTTCGGAACGCGCCATACCGGATCTTTTACTTTTGAGGTTATCTCAAATATACCTGTAGGGGTGCTCATTCCTTCCCGTCCAATACCTATCGGATAGGTTATAACATACTGTCTCCTGTTAATGGTGGGAAAATAATATAACCTCATCTCGGACAGGTTGATTACTATCCCTTCTTCTAATATTTCAGGAACAAGCCATGATGTCGGCACTAATATCTCCGCCCCCTTTTCAGGCATCCATGGGTCAATCGTGCGATTAGCAGCAATAATTTCGTTATACCCCACGTCATACGTTCTGGCAAGTTCAATGAGTGTTTCTCCTCCCTCTGCGGAATATTTCTGGTTCATGCCTATGAGGAGGTCTGATGGATTATCGAGGGGAAAAGCACCAGAGGCGTATATATTTGAAAAGTTAAGCGTCAGGATAACGAATGTGAGGCCAATTACCCGCATATATAATAATAAATTACTTTTCATTTTTTCTCTATCCGCAGAGTAAAAAAAGTGATAAAAGGCTCTCATGTTATAGCTCCGGCGGATGTCGAACCACTAAGCTTATCGAATCGACTCGCTAAGTGGTACCACGGGCCTGCCTGCATACCTGAGGCATGTAAACCGGTAGGCAGGCTTGTCCGTGGGGCTCCATAAATCAAGTCGATAAAGCAGGTAGCGAGGCATTCAAAGGGTAGATAACAGGGGGTAGTATTTGAACGGAATGGTCAGAAAAACCCGATAGATGATTATTTCCCTCCGGAGTCAATCAGGCTGTCAGGCTCTTTCATTATCTTCCCTGCCTTCCATTCCGAAATATGGAAAGGATAATCGCTTTCAGAGGAAAGAGCGGCGAATTTGCTGTCTTCTTTCTCAAATAAGGAAATCGTATATGTTTTCATTCCCCTGAGGGAGACTTCATAGGCAGGCGATGTAAAGTCCTCTTTTTTCCTGCCCTCAATAAACTCATCGCAGGAAAGGTTTGAAAGGGTGTTAATTATATCATTCACTTCACTTTCCTTAACCGGTTCCCCTGCTGCTGTTTTCCACCCTGGTGACGCTTCCTGCAGTTCTTCCTGCTCCTGATTCGGGTCAACCGAGACCGGGTCAGTTGCCCTGACAATGGTTATCTCTTTTTTCCCTTTGAGCAGTGTGATCTCGGTGATAGAATCTTCAATTTTCATAACCACTTTATCGCGAAG
>CAYFYW010000132.1:0-7783 GCA_964347425.1 uncultured Nitrospirales bacterium | reverse complement strand
CTGGCAAGGAATTCTGTTGATGGCGGCAGAATCATCTATCTCGTAGATACTGGAAAAATCCACTCCCTCAAATTCCCCACGTTCTGGTTTGAACCGACACCGCAGGGGAAGTTCATGCTCTCTGTTGCCTTTGGACAGGCAAAATACTACACAGATAACCTAAGAGAAAACATTTGGAGGGGGATTAGACAAAAATTAAGGCGTGGAGAGTTTCCGGCACGCGCGCCCTTAGGATATTTTAATGAGCCGAGATTAAGGACTATTGAGCCTAACCCTAAAACTTTCAACAAAATGAAAGAGGTTTTAGAAGCTTTTGCCACTGGAAATTATACTTTATCCCAAATATGCGACAAGATGTTTTCTCTTGGCTTGATCGGCGCGAGAACCAAAAAGAAATACTCCCTCTCATCTGCTGAGCATAATCTGAGAAATCCTTTTTACTATGGCTATTTTATTTATCGCGGAGAGCTATATCAGGGAACTCACAAACCAATGATTTCAAAAAAGGTTTATGACCAGATACAGCGTGCGCTAAAAGACACTGGCAAGCCCCGCAAAAAACGACCCAATAAACAGCCATTTCACTTTTTGAACTTTGCTCAGTGCGGAGAGTGCGGATATGCCATAACAGCAGAGCGGCACATCAAGAAAAGCGGGCAAGAGTTTGTCTATTACCGATGCACCAAAAGGAGCAAAACCAAAAAGTGCAAACAGGGCTTTTTGCGTGACAATGCCTTTGCCAAACAGGTGAAAAATTATGTCCAAACAGTTTCTCTGTCTGATACATGGCGGGACAGATATCTTAAAAGGCTTGATAAATGGGAAAAGGAATCCCGCCATTCATCAGACCTTATCACACAAAAACTCAAGGCTGACTTGAGCAGGGTTAAGACCAAGATAGACCGCCTTACAGACGCCTATCTTGACCAGACCCTGGAACTTATAGAATTTCAGGAAAAGAAGAACTCCCTGATGAGGCAGAAAAAGGACATTGAGGAGAAATTATCCGAATTTGAACGGAAAGGCAATCATTGGCTCGAACTCACAAGGAACTGGATATTAGAGGCTAATTCAGCGGAAAATCTCGCTTTGCAGGAAGACTATAAAAGAATGAAAGATTTCCTCCAGAAAATCGGCTCGAACCGCCGCCTTGCGGCGGGCACGCTCTCCATTGACTTTAAAAAACCGTGGGATTATTTACACAATTTATCCGCCTCGCACGGTTCGGGCGAGGCGGACACCGCAAAAAATCAAAAATGGTGGACGGTAGGGGATTCGAACCCCCGACTTCCACGTTGCGAACGTGGCGCTCTCCCAGCTGAGCTAACCGCCCGATTTAAAAAATTACCTGTATCAGTCAATGGTGGAGGTGATCCCGATTAATCGGGACGCTCTCCTCTATGAGCCGTTGGCTCCCTATGGGCCGTTGGCCCACGGGCCAATAGGCAACGAGCCATAGGCTCTACGAGTCGTAGACCACCTGAGCTACACCCCCTTTACCCTACTCTACGAGTCTTAGATGGGTCTTAGACGAGTCTTTGACTCCATGAATCTTAGACACATTTTTTAATATTGCTTTCTTTTCTTTAATGCCACTTGGAGATTTTAATGTCCACTCCCGAAACATTGCTTCGCGTCTTGTACTATGTTTCTCATAATAAATAAGGTCAAAAGGAATCCTGTGTCTTGCTGATTTTATTTGCCCTTTATTGTGTCTTTTTAATCTTTTCTCTATATTATTTGTCTGGCCTATATAAAGAGAACCATCCTTTTTGCTTTGAAGAATGTATACGAAAAAAGAATTCAAGAGCTCTCCTCTACGAGTCGTAGACCAGCTGAGCTAACCGCCCGAGGTAGATTGTATTATACTAATTTTAGCAGTTATTCAGCCACAGGACGTAAACCCCGTTAGAGAACTTCGTCCTCTAACAGGGTCTACTATTTTACGGGGGCTGAATAAATTTTATCTTGTTCTAAGTCTGTGACTGTCGGTGGCCGGAAGAAGCGGTCTCAGACAAAGAAGGAAGCATTTCTTTTTCCGTGATAACGCAACTTCAAGATAGAAATGGCAGGATACGGTATTATCGCTCATTCGTGCCTGCCGGCAGGCAGGTCGGTAAAAGCAACCGCTCAAATACCATACCCTGCCATCACGAGAAAGGAAATGCTTACGGCAAAGAACTCAAAATTGACTGATTCCTTTTACTGAGGTAATATAACTATTTAAAATCTAATAATAAATTAGGGGGTTCCTTCTGGCGGTCTTTTATAAAAAATTCAGCTTTTGGATATTGATAATTCTCGTCGGATTGACAGGATTTTTTTTCTTTCGGACTTATTTTGCTTCTATTGAAGTAAAGGGTATTTCTGTAAAGAAACAGGATATCGAGGTTACGGTTACGGCTACATCTACAGGGGTGGTAAAGTCTGAAGTTGAAGTCAATATTACGGCACAACGTACAGGTAAAATATCAAAACTTTATGTAGAAGAAGGGGACAGGGTCAAGATCGGCGGACTGATTGCTGAGCTTGACACATCTGAGGTGGGGGCGAATCTGAATAGAGTAAAGGCAGATCTTAAAAAGGCTGAAGTAGACCTGATAAATGCACGGACTGATTATGAACGGAAACGTGCACTTTTCGGAGAGGAGCTTATTACACAGCAAAGGTTTGATGACGCTCAGAAAAGGCTGGCCATTGCCGAGGCAGAATTTGAGAGGGCAAAGGCAGCGCTGGACATCGTTAAGCTTCAGTACGAGTATTCTTTTATACGGACTCCTGAAGACGGAGTTGTTTCAAAAAGAGCTGTAGATATTGGAGATACTGCAAGACCCGGTCCTGTACTCGCTTCTATTGTTGATCCTGATAATTTATATATTAAAGCCCCGATTGATGAAGCAGACGTAAGCAGCGTTATCCTTGGACAGCAGGTCAAGATAACAATGGATGCATATCTCGGGGAGGTTTTTTTCGGCAGAGTGATTAAAATATCCCCCATTGTTATTGGGGTAAAACAGGAGGCAAGGACTTTTGAAGTTCGTGTTTCAATTCCTGATGCCGGCATTTTTCTAAAGCCTGGCATGTCTGCTGATATAGAGATTGTAACAGGAAAGGCTAAGGACACGCTGGTTGTTCCATCTCAGGCTATTATTGAAAAGGCAAAAGAAAGCTTTGTTTATGTGTCTCAGAACGGGAGAGCTAAATTAAGAAAAGTAAAAATTGGTATTTTCAACTGGAACTTCACAGAAATAAAAGAAGGTCTAAAAGAAGGAGAAAAAGTTATTATTACTCCTGATAAGCCCGGGTTTAAAGAGGGGGTAAGGGTCAAGATTGTTGATTCGCCTTAGAGACATCAAAAAGAATTATTTAATCGGGGAATTGTCTCTTGAGGTTTTAAAAGGTATAGACCTTGATGTACAGGAGGGAGATTTTGTTGCTATTATGGGGCCTTCAGGCTCAGGCAAGTCCACACTGTTAAATATAATAGGCTGCCTTGATAGACAAACGTCAGGGAACTACCAGTTTGAAGGGATTGATATTGCACACAAAACTGACAATGAGTTAGCAGAAATCAGAAATAAAAAGATTGGATTTGTATTTCAGATTTTAACCTCCTGCCGAGATTTTCCGCCTTCAAGAATGTTGAGCTTCCTATGCTCTACAGCGATATTTCGTCTGCCGAAAGGAAGCACAGGGCATTAGAGATGCTGAAGAAAACCGGAATTAGCCATCGTGCACATCATACCCCGAGTAAACTGAGCGGTGGAGAACAGCAGAAGGTCGCAATTGCAAGGGCACTGGTAATGAAACCTTCTGTACTTCTGACAGATGAACCAACCGGCAACCTCGACAGCCGGTCCGGTGTTGAACTTATGAGCATATTAAAGGAACTGAATAAAGAGGGGGTTACCATTATACTTGTAACGCATGAAAAGGCTATTGCCCAAGAAGCTAAATCAATTATTACAATAAAAGACGGGGTTTGTTCCAGTGGATGTTATTGAGGTATTAAGGATTTCCAAAGATTCAGTATTTAGCAATAAGGTAAGGGCTTTTTTAACGGTGCTTGGAGTGGTGATAGGGGTTACTGCTGTAATACTTCTTGTGTCAATTGGGGAGGGAACAAGGAGATATATTAAAAATGAATTTACTGGCCTGGGTTCAAATATCCTTGTCGTAGTTCCCGGAAAGACTTCTAAGGAAGGTGGTTCTCATATGGGGACTTCTGCGGTCAGAAAACTTGTGTATGACGACGCAACTCTTATAAAGAAACGCTCCAGATATATTCAATACGCTATTCCTGTAATAGTGGGGACTTCTTTAGTAAAATATGGCGCACGAAGCAGGTACACATACATAGTCGGGGTTACAGAAGACTATTTTGCCGCCAGGAACATGGCGATTGACAGCGGCCGTTTCATAAGCGCTTCAGAGGTCGATACAAAGAGGCATGTATGTGTACTTGGCAGAACCGTTAAGAAGGAACTGATTGGTGATGCAAATCCACTCGGGGCACGCTTGACAATAGGAGAAAGCAAGTACAGAGTAACCGGGCTTATGGAGTCAAAGGGTGTTACCCTAGGATTTGATATAGATGATATTGTATTTATTCCTACAACATCAGCTGTAGATCTTTTTGATACCGACAGCCTTTTCAATATAACCATTAAAGTTCGTAGCGAGCATGAAATACAAGCTGCAAAAAAAGACATAACTAAAATCCTTATAAGAAGGCATGCTGGAGAGGAAGATTTCACTATTTTGAGTCAGGATGAGATGCTCGCGGTTATGGATAAAATTTTAACGATAATGACCAGTGTACTTGCCGGAATAGCTGCAATTTCTTTGCTAGTGGGTGGTATCGGGATTATGAATATAATGCTTGTTTCTGTAAAGGAGAGGACAAGGGAAATAGGTTTAAGAAAAGCGGTAGGCGCAAAAAGTAATGATATACTTTTCCAATTCCTTATGGAATCTGTTGCACTGAGCCTGGTTGGCGGGGTAATAGGGGTCATTTTGGGCACGGCTTTCACCTGGTTAATCCCCGTTTTTGTCACCTTTTTGCCTGCCAAGTTAAGCCTTTGGTCAATATTTCTCGCCTTTTTCTTCTCGGCGGGCGTAGGGATATTTTTTGGGGTATATCCTGCCAGAAAGGCAGCAGGTCTGGACCCAATCGTAGCCCTGAGATATGAGTAGAGATAAAGCGGGAAATCTGAAATAAAGAATGTTATTTTTTGAGCCGATTTAACAAGTACTTTAATCAACCTTCGATATTGTATATTAAAAGATTGAGGTATAAAGGTGTTTAATAAGTTATTTCCTAACAAATTAATGAGACGTATGACTTTATTTTTTTCTGTCATATTGTTTATCGCCCTTTTGTTTTTTTTGTTGAGGGGACCTTATTTATCAAATTCGATCAAGAGAGTCATTCAGCCGGTGATCGGGAGGGCGGTAGGAGAGAGAATAATAATAGATAAAGCAGTTATTAATCTCTTCCCGTTTTATTTGCAGACCAAGGGCTTTAAGGTTTTTGACGAAGAGGGCAATAGACTGTTGTGGGTTACAAAAATGAGGGCCTATATAGACCTCCTCGGGTTATTATCAAGGGAAATTAGAATAAGACGGTTGACGGCAAAGGAGCCTAACCTTTCAGCGGACAGCAAAGTAATAAAGAAAATCATTGCATCTACGGAGAAATACACGAATAAAGGTAGTGGTAAACGTTATAGTGTGAGGTTGAAGCATCTTAGTATAACGGACGGGAGATTCACATTGACTGACGCCGAGAAGCACAGAAGCGCCTCGGGAGACGGGCTTTATGTCGAAATGTCTGTTAAAAAGGCGGTTAATGCAGGGCTGTCCCTCAAAAAAGGGGCCTTGAATCTCCCCGGTTTGCCGGAGTTGAGCGGGGCGTTTGAAGGAAAGGTGGCAGCAGAAGGCGGTAAGATTGAAATTCAAGAAGCAAAGATCTACTCATCCGACTCGACTGTTGAGGCAAGCGGTGAAATATACCCTTCTTCTGCTGGCGGGGTGGAACGGGGGTCCATTTCGGGCAAAGCCAGAATTTCTGCGACCACTATTTGTGATATTTTCGGCCTGCAACAGAGAAAAGAAGGGGAATTGTCTTTTTCCGGATCAGTGGATTTGGTTCCGGCTCAGAGGCAGAAAGGGATTCTGAAAGGGCGGGCAGTCAAGGTCAATTTAAAGACAGAGGGCTCTTTTTATCTCGAGACACTGATGGAGTTATTAGAAGTGGATGAAGGCATTGCAGGACATATATCGCTTGACGGAAAGATTCACGGCATCCACCCGAAATTAATCGGAGAAGGTATAGTGCAGGCCGAGGATGTCAGGCTGGACACCTTACCACTGGATGACATAAGAGGGGAAATAGCATACAAGAACAAAAAATTCAGTCTTAAGAATTTTGTAGCACATGCCTACCGCGGAGAACTCAGGGGCAATGCGTTTCTTCTCATTCCGAATAAAAAATATTCTGTAGATGCCTCTATGGTAGATATCGACAGCCCCCAGTTCTTTAAGTTCATATCATTAGAGCTCCCATTTCCGGAGGGAAAGGTCAACGGAGCATTCAGATTAGACAAGACACCGGGCAGGAAGATGGAGCTTGTCGCTGAATCGACTTATACAAACACCTCAAAGAATATTCACAATCGTCTCAGAGACAGAGTAAGAAGTTTTAATGCGGATATTGACATGAGAGACGGCATTCTCATATTTAACAAGTCTGTTCTTTCTACTTCAGTTTCAGATCTTTTTATTGATGGCAATATTGACCTGAATAGCAAAGAACTGAGCCTTAATCTCGAAATGGAAAGCATGGATGCTAAAGACATCACAGCGCCTCACTTCAGTGGTATGACAGGCCCTGTAAAATTTACGGGCAGGGCGGGGGGGTCTGCTCTAAATCCCGAGATTTCGGGAAGCATCGAAGCAGGACCGGGCACTGTTAATGGTGAAGGTTTTACAAGAGTCTCTGCGGATGTAACTTATAACCCTGATATCCTCTCGGTAAACATATTAAGAGCTGTACAGGAAAAGGCCATATATGAAGTTGAAGGTTCAATTGCGTTCAGGAAATCAAAGGGCCTGTTTTCTTTTGAAGACCCATATTACAGGGCAAGGGCAATAATAAAAGGTGGTGATGTGAAGTCATTAATAAACGCATTGTATAAGGAGATGGCGTTAACCGGCTCTGTCAGCGGCGAGTTATTTTTCGAAGGAGATACAAACAGATTTAAAGGGGGCGGCACCATTAAACTCACGGATGGCGCAGCTTTCGATGAGCCGTTTGACCTTGCCGCTATTGAGGCTGCACTCTCGCCAGACCACATAAATTTTTCATCGGTCGAAATTTATAAAAACGCATCGAGGCTTTCAGCAAAGGGGTCTTTGTATTTTGATGCCCGATTTAATGCTGTTGTTTCATCGGACACTATCAATCTGAGAGACTTGTCTTTCTTTAATAACTATCCTTTCGATGCGAATTTCAGTCTGAACATGAAAGGTTCAGGTACGTTTGACAACCCGGATGTAGAATTTTCGGCGAATGTCTTGAAAAGTTATTTTGGAGAGGCATCGATAGGAACAGGAGAAGTAAACGGAAAATTGAAAGACAAGAGGCTTTCTGTCAAAGGGGACTTCCTGGGGGGAAAAGCTGCTGTTGATGCCCGCGCACATTTTTCCGGGGCTTTACCATGGGATGTGACCATGGAGTTTAAGGAGGCGAGATATGATTTCCCCCTGGCAGGTTCTCTGG
>CAYFYW010000131.1:0-5073 GCA_964347425.1 uncultured Nitrospirales bacterium | reverse complement strand
GGGTGATTATGACGGAGCGGTCAAGGCATATAACAGGGTCTTATCTTCCTCTCCTGATAATGTTGAAGCACTCTTCAGACTCGGTAAGGCCTACATGAACAGGAGGTCCCTGCATGAAGCACACAGTGTTTTCAAGAAGGTGACTGCCTTGAACGGTTCCTCAGCACCTGCTTTTTACTATCTCGGTACATGCTCGTTTATGATAGACGAAAATAACGAGGCGCTGCATGCCCTCAGGACAGCCATCAGGCTGGATCCCGGTTATTCCGATGCGTATTACAAACTGGGTCATGTATACGATAATATATCGGATTATGACAATGCCATAAATGCTTATGATAAGGCAATCTCTATCAATCCTAATTTAATCAAGGCGTACCAGAGCATCGGCCTTGCCTATGAGGCAAAGGGAATGCGGGAAGAGGCAGTCAAATATTTTAAAAGGTCGATTAACATGGAGGAGAAGGTCCTTTAAGAATATATATTTTTGGTTTATTAACAATACTGCATTTATAAAACCACAGAGCCCTGTACCATATGGCACAGGGAAGAGAACACGGGAATGAAATTTTATTCAACTAAGAAAGACAATAACTCATTAATTTTTACAAAAATATCTTTTTTGCCACAGAGGTCTCAGATTCTGGATTCCCCGACCTGCCTGCCGGCAGGCAGGTCGGGGAATGACATCCTTACTGCTCTGCCTCACGCAGAGAGATTTTTTCATAAAATTACACAACTCTGTGTTCTCTGGTATGTACCACCCTGTACCAGATGGTACAGGGTGCCATACGGTACATACCTCTGTGCCTGCCCCGTTATATGCTAAATATTTTACGGGGGCTAATTGCAATTTTTGAATTAATAAACAGAAAGGAGATGTGATTATGTTTAGTATAGTTTTCGGCTTGATCGCTATATGTCTTGGTATCTGGGGTCTGCTAAACTACTGGTGGTATTTTATTGATTTTCTTGTTGCACTTCTGCCGATCATTCTTATATTCGGCGGCAGTGTTGCTGTTATGGCAGGCATAAAGAACACAGGGCTCAGGGCAAAGATAAAGCAGGGGAGCGCTGAACAGGAAGCCAAAGAGTCAGCAAAGTAGTCAGTGATATAGAGGAGAGTAATATGGCAAAAGAAAAAACGACCAGGGATATCGATGATAAAACGCAGCCAGCAAGCTGCCCGAGGAGTTACAAACCATGGGTATGGACACTTGTGATCATGGCTCTTGTGACACTCATCTGGGCACTGTATGAGGGTTATCAGGGCAGAGGGGTAATACGTTCTCTCGCAGAGGGTAAAGGTGAAGAGGCGCTGACAAAAGGCCAGAAATACGGTGTCATTTTCAAGAGCGGCGGTGTTAATGCAGCCACACCAGTACAAAACCTGCAGAGTTCATACCACGGGATTATAGAAAATGTCAGACCTGCCGTAATAAGCATAGATGCGGTTATTACCCGGATGCCAATGAATAATGCCGGAATACCGGAGATAAATTACAACAGGATAGGCTCCGGGGTGATTATTGACCCCAGGGGCTATGTGTTGAGCAGTTATCATGTTATCGAAGGGGCCAACTCTTTGAGGTCTGTTGTATACGGCGCAGGGGGCTCGCAGGAGTATCCGTTAAGGGTTGTAAATGCGTATAAGAACACCGATCTTGTACTCCTGCGCATTCTGGCTGACGGGCCATTTGAATATGCTGTTCTCGGTAATTCCGATTCCCTGAGGACAGGAGACGTTGTGCTGGCCATGGGAAGCCCTTTTGGATTTGACCAGACCATTACAGCGGGTATTATCAGCAGCAGGCATAGGACAATTAATATAGGCGGCACGCTGTATGAGGACGTCATCCAGACAGATACACCGATTAACAAGGGAAACAGCGGCGGTCCCCTTGTTAATGTAAACGGTGAGGTTGTAGGTATAAACACGGCTATATATTCGCCTACCGGTGCATTCAGCGGCATCGGCTTTTCAATCCCGATTAATAAGGCCGAGACCCTGGTTGCAGGGGTGCTTGACTTCAGAAATTCACCTGCACAGGTTGCACAGGGACAGATCGTGGCATGGTCAAGCAGGGGTAACCAGATGGGCAATTCCTTTAAGCTGCCGAACGGCCAGATAATAACACCGCCGCACAAGTACAGGGGCGAGTGTCTTGAGTGCCATCCGCAGCTCGTGACACAGCCGGTTAACGAATTAGGACTCCCATGGCAGAAAATGGACAAATTCAAGGCACATGTCGGAACGCTGGAGCCCTGGCAGAAAATGGACAGGTTCAAGTACCTGGCTGCTGCACAGGGGGTCAATGTCGAGCCTTCCATAGGTGTTTCATTGATGGAAGTCAACTCTGTCATAGCCCGGCAGTTTGGGATGGTTCATGCAAAGGGCGTGCTTGTTGAACAGGTATACACAGGCTCCCCGGCTGAACAGGCCGGCATTACAAGGGGAGACATAATTTACAGGGTAGACGGCAGAAAAGTTCAGAATCTCGATGACTTTATCAAATACACCGGCTCAAAAAAGATCGGAGAAAAACTCAAACTGGTATTGCTCAGCAACGGCAAAAGGAAGAAGGTGAAGGTCGGGACAGCTGCAGCAACTTCCTTTATCCCGGCCAGAAAGATGCGGGCGAATGTCAGACAGCGTGCAGAATTTGACTGGTTCGGCGCCGAGATTTCGCCTATAAACGCTACACTGAAACCCTATGTGCACAGCGGCGTGTATGTTGCTGATGTGGAGGGCGTCCTTGCAGCAGCCGGGGTGCAGCGGGGAGATGTGATCAAGAGTATTAACAGAAGAGAAGTTATTGATATGACCTCTTTTATAACGATGTCACAGAAGGTGGATATCCGGAAAGGGTTTCTCCTTGATATCATACGCTCCGGCAGGCCCGTGTATGTCGTGGTTAAGGGATGAAGACCGAGAATAATGAATTGAATACTATTATCAGGAAGGTCTATGCGAAAGAGCTTGACCTTATTGAGGATGTCCCGGCAACGGTAATCAGAAGGAGCAGGAAGAACTGGCTTACCTCGCTCAGGAATTCGCTGTGGGCACACCAGTCTGCTGCGATAAGACTGGCAATATTTGCGCTGGCCACGGCAGTTATTGCGGCTGCAATCTACTTCTATAATTCCTTTACGATAAACAAGTACAAGTTTATGCTGGAGAAGGCTCAGATAGAGACATACCTGCAGAGGAGAAACGACCTTATTCCAAACCTGGTCGCTGCAGTGGGCGATTATATGGGCTATGAACAGAAGATTTTTATCCATGCCGCAGACGTGAGGAGCGCTGTGCAGGCGCTGGAGGAGAGCGTGAAAACGGATGAGTCGGCAAGTATTATGTCTGCACTTTCAAAATTTCAGGCAGTTGCTGAAAACTATCCTGACCTTAAGGCGTCCAATGCGTATCAGTCCCTGATGAAAGAGCTCTCTGACACAGAGACGATGATAGCGGAAATGCGGGTAAATTATAACAAGGCGGCAAACTATTACAACTCAAGGCTGAAGATGTTTCCGGGAAATGCCTTTAATCTGGCGTTCAGATTTAAGCCTGTAAAAACGTTTGAGTCCGCACACGGAGCGGAAATAGCGCCCCGGGTCAAGTAAACCACCCCCCTGCCCTTTTGCCTTGCGCGCTAAAGGGAATTGGAAGTTTCGGTCCTTTATTAAATAAATTGAGCGACTCAGGAGTAATGTAAAAATCAGAATTCAAAAATAAAAATGACAGATTAAATTGCAAGCAATTTAAGGATGTGTTCAACTTAACACAAATAATGCAGATATTATTCAAAAATTTATTTAACTCGATGATTTCATTAAAATTAGCTTTATTCGTTATATCCACTAAAATATACCGTAATACCACCGTTCAAACGTACACTAAGGTATCGAAAAATTAATTTTCTCACAACACCTGCATTATTCTAAATGTATTTTTTTGGGTTAAACACGAAAGAGGGCAAGAAGTTTAAAAGGGTATAGTGCGTTTTTTACATTCAAAGCTTATCATTGGCATTTTTTTGTCAGCCGTATTTATCCTGATAACGGCGGGGGATTCCTTTGCTGTTCCGGCCAGCGTAAAAGGGCATCATATTATTACCGACTTTTATGAGGTCATTTCACTCCTGGTGGTCGGTATATTCGTGGGCGTTATCGGTACGCTCATAGGCGCCGGGGGCGGGTTTCTGCACGTGCCCATGCTTATTATTTTTTTCGGGTTCTCTCCGCAGCATGCAATTGGAACTTCCATAGCTATTGTTTTCCTTAATGCATTGTCAGGGACGTTCTCCTACATTGCCCAGAAGAGGATTGACTATGAGCTGGGCCTGAAGTTTTCTGTTGTAGCGGTTCCGGGAGTAATTATAGGTGCATTGCTGGCACAGAAATTCAACATAACCGTCTTCTCCTTCTTGTTCGGCATACTCCTGGCGTTCATGGCATATGTCTTAATCTTTATGAAGGAGTTCCATATTGTGCGTGAAAATTCAATGGAACTGCCGGCAACAAAGATTCTCCAGGATTCAACAGGCCATGTCCATACCTATGCACCAGACCTTTCGGTGGGGCTTGGCGGGAGCTTTTTTATCGGGATTATCTCTGGTCTCTTCGGCATCGGCGGAGGGATCGTGCATGTGCCGCTGATGAACTTTATCGGGATACCTGTACACATTTCGACCGCCACATCTCATTTTATTATTACTATCACAAGCTTTTTCGGCAGCCTTATCTTTTACGGTCTGGCACAGATAGACATGGACTATGCCGTGTTTCTCGGCATAGGTACTATCATCGGAGCGGTCTACGGGGCAAAGCTTGCGCTTATCACCCCCTCTGCGACGATAAAAAAGGTTATCGGCTCTATCCTGGTACTTGTTTCCCTGAAGCTCATTTTTTAAAACCATACCGGCTTTCATGAACCCTTTGGGGTCAAATCTAAACGGCCTGTTGCCCAAATTATAAAACTCAACAACTGTCATTCTGAACTCCCATTCTCCGTAGGTTTACTCCGAAGGATGAATGTTTCAGAATCTAATGAAAACAGTCCTGAATCAAGTTCAG